>JAJFUZ010000144.1 GCA_021372155.1 Parachlamydia sp.
GTGGTTTCATGTGGGTTTTGCTGGGTTTTAAATTAACTTTGTTACCTTTCCTGCAAAATCCTAGCATGAATTCAAGACTTATGTAAATCCTATAACAGCTTGTGAAGGCATTTTTCTTGCCATTTCAGGGACGACTAGATAATGCAGGAAATGTTTTTGTGGCTTGGATAAATTGGCAGCATGGTAAGAATACAATCATCGAAAGTGCTCATTGTTCCCCTACCTTGGGATGGACTGAGCCGGTTCAAATTTCACTTGAGTCGCCGAATAAAAAGAAAAGCACAGCTTATCCTCCCTCAGTGCATACAGATGACAATGGACGCGCTATTGTCATTTGGGCCTCAAATCAAGATGAACAGTTTAGCCTTCAGTATGCTGTGCATACATTCGCACAGGGTTGGTCTCAGACACAGGCTGTTCCTTTAGATGCTTCTTTCAAATACATATCAACTTACCTGGACACTTTTGGCAATCTGCATGTTTCATGGTTAGAGGGAATTGAAAATCAAATGGTTATAAAGACAATGATGGGAAAATTTTAACATCGAAAGAACGAGAAACTAATATAAAAGACCAAAAAGATAGAGGGGTATTTTATTTTTGTAACCCACTTCTATATCATCGATTGCCAGAAATGCAGATTGCAGTTCCTTGATCTGATTGCGGTCTTTGTTGCGACCACCCACCTCAAAGGCTAGCGTCTCGTCGACCAGGAAATCGGTGCTGGAATGCAGGTTGACTTTATGCCGGGCACTGACTTGATTGGCAAAAAAGGTTTCTCGCACTCCTCCAAGACCACTTTCTCTTTTCAAAGTTCCATTAATCGCATGAAGGAGATTGCTGTTGCTTAGATAGATTTTGCCGGGCTTTCGAATCAGCTTCATCCCATCTCCAGCAGGATAGAGGTTGTGAATCAAGCCGGATTGATTCAAATATTCCAGGCAGTTGTAGATCATCTCTCTGGATACGCCAAGACTTGAACTGATGTTGTCGATGTTAGGAGTTAATCCATCGGTCGTTGCCACCAGCCAGAGCAGCTTTTTTAAAATGGGCAATGTTGTTTGTCGCAGCTGATAGACAACGGCAATATCCTCAAAAATGACCTTTTCAATCACATTGGTGACTTTGGATAGATAATTGCTCACCCCCTCCAGAAAGAAAGGGTAGTATCCATAAATAAGGTAATTTTTGAATAATTTGAGCATCTTCAGATGACGCAACTCTTCAGCAATCGATACGTGATTCTTCAGCAGATGATTAAGGGTATGCACTGGTATGAGGGTATCTGTAACTAGATGGACATATTCTCGAAAGGATAAGCCAAGAAGATGATAGTAGACCACGCGTCGCGACAAATCAGCCTTGCTCTTGTTCAGGTCTAAAGATGAGCTTGCGGAGAAGACGATGCGGTGTCTCTTGTATGTATCAAGAATGTTTTTTATTTCTACCGACCAGTTTGGATACTTGTGCACTTCATCAATAAACAGCGCTTCACCGCCAGATGTAAAATGCAATTGGGCTGTTTTAAATAATCCCTGCGAGGTGACATGGATATTGTCGGCGGAAATATATAGAGCCAGATCGCTAGTTCCGTAGACTTCAAGGAGCCTTTGACACATGAGAGTGGTTTTTCCAACGCCTCGATCTCCAAGAATGCAGGCTGCATGCGTATCCCAGTTGATGGAATCATAGAGATAGCGCCGGACCTTGCTTTTTGTAGCAGATAACACTTCGCGATGAATTTCAAAAAGGTCTTCCAGCACAGGGGCACCTTCGAGATTGTAAACTGTACCTTACACTTTTATGCTAATTTTGTAAAGTGGAGTTTGCAAAGAGCTGGACTACGTTGATCCATGGATCCAATGCGGATCATCGGGATCAACCAGCCACCAGCTGTCGGCAGGCGTCTCCAGAATGGCGTCTGCGATCTGCTGGGCGATGTCGCTCTTCAGGCGCTTGCGGGTATTGCTGTACCAGCGCATAGCGCGCGAATTGCCTAGTTCCATTTCGTGTTTCAGGACTAAAAGCAGCTCGAGCTGGTCGGCGTCGTGGGCAAGCTGGGCTTCCGGGGTCTTGCCTTCCCGGTATTCTTGCATGGCGGCGTAAAGGATATCGCCGCAGGGGTAGGCGCTGCGGATGTCCTGGGCGGCCTTTTCCTCATCAGCTTTGACATATCTCTTGTTGACGTAGTTCAAATCTCCGGTGCGGGCTTCGGCCAGGTCGTGCACGAGGCAGAGGAGGAGGATCCGCTCGCGATTGAGGGTTTTTGGGCTGAGTTCGGCCAGGATGAAGCCAATCCAGGTCATGCTGAAACTGTGTTCGGCGACTGACTGGCTGCCGCTGCCGAGAAACGCATATCCGGAGCGCGGAGTCTTGGACAGCATGCCGATTTCATGCATGAGGTTGACGTGAGCGGTAAGATCAGACATAAAGTCCATTATACAAAAATCAATTTGATTTGCTACAGTGCAATCTTTCCATACTTAGCCCTGGGGTCGCAGTGTCCGAAGAAGAAATCGTCAAGGCTTACAAAGAGCTCTACGATGTCGTCATTCCTGACCTCGACTATTTCATCAGGCAAATTGACTGCCGCGACGGATGCCCTGTCAATACCGATCCGCGCGGGTATATGATTGCATTACATTCAGGCAATCTTCTCGAGGGTTATAAGATTGCCCGGGGACCGAACCCCTTTGCTTCGATTTGCGGGATGATCTGCGGTGCTCCCTGTGAATTGACCTGCAGGCGCGACCGGGTCGATAAGACCTTGACGATTCGGGCGCAGAAGCGTTACCTCGACGAGTGGTTTGGGCTGGATAAAGAGGCGCACATCAAATCGCTCGAAATGAGCTATGCGCGCGGTTCGACAAAGCCCACCCCGAATGGCTTGAAAGTGGCCTGCATCGGGGCAGGTGTTGCTTCGTTGACTTGTGCGCATGATCTGCTGCGTTTGGGCTATGCTGTCGATGTGTATGAGATGATGCGTATCCCGGGAGGCATGCTGACTTATGGCGTGCCTACCTACCGTTTGAAAAATGATATCGCGCTCAATGAGATCTTCGCGATCGAGCATCTGGGCGCCAAGATCTATTACAATATGAAGGTGGGGCGCGACATCACGCTGACGGAGCTGCAAAATAAGTATGATGCGGTCTTTATTGGAGTGGGGCTCTGGAAGTCGCGCGACCTGCCCATTCCCGGAGCCGATGGGCCGGACGTCATCCGAGGTATCGAGTATTTGCGCGTGCGCTGCATGGACGAGGAGTGGCGCATTGGCGAAAACATGATCGTGATCGGAGGAGGAAACGTCTCCTACGATGTGGCGCGCACCTCGGTGCGCAATGGGGCGAAAAAGGTGACGATGGTTTGCCTGGAGACGCGCGATGAGCAGACGGCGGATGAATTTGAGATCGAGGATGGCCTGGAGGAAGGGATTGAGATCATCAACAGGCTGGCGCCGATCGCCGTGGAGCGCAACAGCGCTGGCAGGGTGACTGGCCTGAGAGTGCAAGAGATCTACTCGCTCTTTGATTACACGGGGCGCTTTGCGCCGAAAATGATTCCCAATGCTCAGTATGTCATTCCCTGCGATACGATTGCGCTTGCGATTGGCCAGGCGATGGACATGAGCCTTCTCAATGGCTGGGATAAGCGTGAACAGTTGGTCATCGATCGCGGTATCATCAAAACCGAAAGGACGACGGGGCGCACGTCGATCAAAGGGATCTACGCCGGCGGCGACGCTGCTTTTGGTCCGGCTCTTTTTATTACAGCCATCCGACATGGTCAGGATACCGCACGCACTATTGACAGCGATCTGCGCGGCACGACTCCCTATCAGGAATTTATGGGAGAGTTTACCGAGATCTCTCCCATACGCGATAAGACCTATCTGCGGACCAAATGGGCTCTGCCTAGTATGCAGCCCCCGCATGTGCGCATTACCAATCAGAATATGGTTGAGAATAACTATACGGCCGAAGAGGCGCATCAGCAGTCCAACCGCTGCCTGCAGTGCCACATCAGCCCTGTGTTTGACGGCACGCTCTGCATCAAATGCAATGGATGCGTCGATGTCTGCCCCGCCAACTGCCTGAAGCAGATCCCTGTCAGCAAGCTGAACCTGGATGCGGGCGAGGGCAACCTGCGCAAAGCAGTCGACAATTTCTATGGGGTGGATTCCGGGGCGATGGGCGATCCAGATCTGGCGGTCATGGGGACGGCGATGCTGAAAGATGAGGACCTTTGTATCCGATGCGGGTTGTGCGCAGAGAAATGTCCCACTCAGGCGGTGACCATGGATGTGATGAATTACTCTTTCCGCTGGATTGGTTAAAAATGTTCTGGTATATCGCAAGTTCCCTCGCGTTGGGAATGGCAGGTTTGCTGATCTATCTGCATTACCAGCGCAAAGGGCAGTTTGACGATCCGGAAGATGTGAAATATCAGATGTTTCGAGATGAGGAATAATGCAAAGGAATCATGCCTAAGTACCGCAATTCGCTCAATGTGGATCCCAACGACAAAGATCCCATGATCTCCAGGCGCTCCTTTCTGGCCTTGGTGGGAGTGGGCGCATGCCTGCTGGGTGCTGCGCAGATGGTGAATGTTTCTTTTCTTGGTTTTCTTTATCCCAATGCGATGAAGGTGCCCCCGAGCGTTTTTTCCCTGGGACGTCCTGAAGAGGTCTTAGGCCGCGATGGAAAGGTGTTCAATCCCAAACAGAAGGTGTTTATTGAGACTCTAAGCGGCAAGGTGCGCGTCCAGACAGCTGTCTGCACACATTTGGGCTGCACCGTGAACATGGTGGAAACCGGATACGCTTGTCCCTGCCATGGATCGACCTATGACCGCCATGGCCGCAACACAGGGGGACCAGCTCCTTCGCCTCTGGTTTATTTTCACGTTTTCAAAGGGGCTTCTGGAGACATCATGGTGGATAAATCTAAGACGACTCTCGACTGGGAAGAGGCGTGGTATACTGGATAACTCTAATAAGGAATAAGTATGGCAGTTTTTGAAGGCAGACCCAAAGAGACCTGGGCGGAGCACATCGCTAACCTTCCCAGCGCATTTGTGCGCTCAATTTTCCGTCATAACTATCCCAACAATGATGTCGACCGCTCTGAAGTGGTCTTCAAAAACTTCTTTCTCCACTTCCATCCCGTCAAGTGTCACAAGCATTCTTTGGATCCTTTTTACACATTGGGATTGGGCTCCATCACGATGAGCCTTTTTCTGCTGCTGGTTTTCACTGGCGTTGTGCTGATGTTTTTTTACATTCCCACGGAAGACCGTGCCTATGAAATAATGAAAGACTGGCAGGACACGACGCCATTCGCCATGATGTACCGCAACATGCACCGCTGGAGCGCGCACATGATGGTGCTCTTTGTCTTCCTCCACATGTCGCGGGTGTTCTATACAGGCTCTTACAAAGGGACGCGCAAGTTCAACTGGGTCATCGGAGTCATGCTGATGTTCCTGACACTGGTGCTTTCCTTCACCGGCTATCTGCTTCCCTGGGACCAGCTGGCTTTCTGGGCGATCACTGTCGGAACCAATATTGCAGGCTATGTGCCCAATCTTCCTGGCTTTGAATACAACGTCAATCGCGTCATGCTGCTCGCTTCCACAAACGTCGGCCAGGATGCCCTCATCCGCTTCTACGTCCTGCATGTCGCCTTTCTGCCTCTGCTGGCGGGCACTCTCATCGGTGTGCACTTCTGGCGCATCCGTAAGGATGGCGGCCTTTCGCGGCCAGCAGATAAGCTGCGCCCAGACCCTTACCGCGTGGTGCAGCGATCCGATACCAAAGAATCCTTCGCTCCTGGCGTCAAAAGGACTTATGGTCTGATGGAGCTTGTGCGAGGCACCTGTCCGACGGTTGACAAGGGTCCCTATAACTTTGTCTTCACTTGGCCGCATCTCTTACGTGCCGAACTTGTGGCCTTCCTCCTCACGACAGTCCTGGTGCTGGGCTTATCTTTCATTGATGCTCCCCTGGAAGAACCCGCCGATCCCAGCAAGCCGACCAATCCTTCCAAAGCCCCTTGGTACTTCCTGGGATTGCAGGAAATGGTGGCTTACAATGCCTTCTGGGGCGGTGTCGCGGTTCCCATGGGCATGGTCATCGGACTCATGCTGATCCCCTATCTCGATCGCAATCCACATGGCGAGGGCTATTGGTTCCACCGCAGCCGCTACCTGGCCATCTTCCTTTGGACGGTCTTTATGACCTGGCAGGGCATCCTGATCGTCATCGGCACATTCTTCAGAGGAGCAAATTGGGGATGGATCTGGCCCTGGACCGAGAACTACGCTAGGCACTGACGAAACACATGCTCTCGAACATCTACCAATACCTTTTGATCATTCTGGGAGTGGTGTCGACATTGCTCTTCGGAGTCTTCTGGCACCGCGAGCTCTTCCCGGAATATAAGATCTATCAGAAGGATTATGTCGAGTTGGAGAAATTCCGCTCGACCTACACGCATGAGCCTCCTCCCGATTTTGCCTATGGCATCAAGCAGATCGTCATCGAGCGCCCCGATAAGGGCCCGCCTACGATCGACCGCTGCACCTCTTGCCATGTCACCCTAGAGTTCAGCCATTTCAGTCCTACCAAAATTGCCTATGACATCAACGGCAACATCGAGCTGGATGCCGATGGCAGGCCGCGCCAGATCCCTAATGAGAACTATGTCTGGGGACGCCTGGATGCCAAAATTGCCGAGCTGACTGATGAAAAGGTGAACGCTCAGCTCAAGGCTCAAGGTGAAGGGTCCAAAGTGAAACAGCGCCTGGCGCAGGCGGAAAACTATAAAGCCCTCAAAACAGCGAAAGTGGGTGAGTACACATACGATGTGACCAAAGTTCTCTCCATGCACCCTCTAATGGGCCGTGAAACGCGCCCCTTCGAATACCATCCTATTGAGAATTATGGCTGCGTCACATGCCACAGCGGCAATGGCAGAGGTCTGGTCACAGACCGCGCTCATGGACCAGTTTTTGACGACCAATATGAAATCGAATATCTTGGACCTGTCCCGAAGTTTACTGAATCGGATCCAGAAAACGATCCGCCCTTCTCGCGCATGTTCAATGAAAAGCCGGGAGACCGTCTGCTGTTCCAGACCACGCCCATCCTGATTGGGGGCTTGATCGAAGCAAAATGCATGGATTGTCATCAACAAAGCACTCAGGCTTTGAGCGGAGCAGTGGAAGCGGCAACGTTGCTGACTGACCAGAGACAAATGCGCTTTCAAGCAGTCGAGAAAGCATACAATGATTCGAAACAGGCGCTTGTCGCTCTTCTTCAGATTAAGAAAAAAATTGCATCACAAGGCTATGAGAAGACACTTCAGGATTTGAAAAATAGAGCGCAGGATTATGCACTGCCTTTGAAGGAGAGGAGCGAATACCTGGCTCAGAGCAAGTTTTTAGAGCAGGCAAAACCTGCCGATGTGTCCAAAAAGCTGGATCAGCAGATGATCGAACTGCTTGGTTCTCAGACTTTGGTGGATCAGCTTGTGGAGACTAAAGGCTCTCCTGAAGAAGCTGTCGATTTATTTATTGCCGAGCATCAAAACGATCCCGAAGCAAAAGGTATCCTCTTTATTAAGGCGACAGAGTTCAATCTGGAACAACAGATTCTCAGGCACGTGAAAGATACAGAAACTTCTTTCTCCGAAACAGTCAATGATCCCAATGTCATATCCGCGATCCAGTCCGATGTCGACAGACTGACGCCACACTTCCACAGGGGTGAGGAGCTTTATATTTCTCAGGCTTGCTACGCCTGCCACCGCATCGCAGGGTTTGCCCGAGGAGGAGTTGGCCCTGAACTGACCCGCGAGGGCAAAGCCTATCCCTGGTTCCTCAAGGAGTCGATCGTCTGGCCGCAGGCCGACGTCCCCACTTCCACGATGCCCAATTTCCGCATGGACCATGGAGAGGTCGCTGATTTGATGACCTTCCTGCTTGCACAAAATGGAGAATCTAAGGCTGTCTCCAGCACGGCCTATAAAACCAGAATCCAGCAGTGGGAAGCAGGTCGAAGGATGCCCTGGGAAGAGTCCATCACACCGGTCCAGATGCACGATGTGCGCTTCGCCATGAAGGTCTTTGCGACGGAGGGTTGCGCCGCCTGCCATCGGTTGGAGGGTTTTGAATCGAATGTGGGCTATGCCATTGAGAAAGAGAAGCACGATTTAAATCAGCTTTATCAAGAGAGAGAGTGGTTCAAAGGACTGGTGCCTGAAATGATAGCCGGGTCTGAGCTTGTCAAAGTGATTGAGGAGAATGCCGATGCATTTGACAAACGCATCGCCCCCGATGTGCGCAAAGGTTCCATTCTGGAAGAGATAGAAAAAGAGTATCCTGGCCAAATTGAAACGCTCTATACCCCCTTCAAATACGCCTCACGTGCTAAAAACGCCGCCTGGCACGACCAGACTGAGAAGTTGAAAGCCTGGAAAGAGCGTCTCAATCATATCCTGATGGTATTCGTTCAGGAATATGGCCTTGGCCGCCTGATTGGCCCTCGGCCTAACTGGTCCGGAGTTTTCCGCACCGACGAGTGGCTTATGGAGCATTTCCATAATCCAAGTGCCCATGTCCCGCGTTCGATCATGCCGGTGTTCCCGTTTGATGAAAGCAAGTTTTATGCCCTGACCTATATGCTGGATGTGCTGGGTCAGAAAAATCGCGATTCTGTGAGAGCTGTCTGGCTGAATCAAGGTTTCAATCCCGAGCAGGCCTTTCAAATCCATTGCTCGCAGTGTCACGGACCCTATCTGCAAGGTAATGGGCCCGTCGCAGTGTGGATCTATCCCGTTCCCAAAAATCTGCGCAATGCCGATTTCCTGCGCAACCTGACAAAAGAGCGGGTGATTACTTCCATCACACATGGAGTGAAAGGGACGCCGATGCCGCCTTGGGGCGAAGTGGCTAAAGACAAGGCTGTTGTCGATGAGATTCCCGTTCTGAATGCCACGGAGATTCAGCAGCTGGCGGACTGGATCTTCTCAGCCTTGCCAGGAGCCGAAGTCATCAAGAGCCCCTCCGACGTGCCAAAGTGGCGTTATACACCTGAAGATGTTCTGAAAGAGCTCAAAGAAGAAGGCAGTCGGCTGAAATCTGGCACGCCAGCAGGTCCGCAGCCAAGCGGCAGCAACGCCTCTTCAAAGAATTTGATCGGCCTGCTGCCGACGGGAGAGGGCTATCTGGCCTCTCTGCAGCCCGCCATGGCATCCAGTCCTGTTGATGAGGTCTTCAAAGTGGTTCCAAACCCCCTCGACGGACCGGATCCCCTTCTCTACTATATCAAAGAGAAGTATTATACCGAAGACAACCTGGAAGAGGGGCGCGCTTTTTTTGAGGTCAACTGCGCCGTGTGCCATGGTTCCGAAGCAGATGGGTCAGGCGTGCGTGCGGGAGCGATGCGCGACGCCAAGCCGCGCATGCTGACCAATCTGGACTGGATCAATACGCGCGATGACTTGAGGCTTTTGCGCTCGATCAAATATGGTGTTGCCGGGACGGCCATGCAGCCCTGGGGCGACCAAACCAGCTCCCTGCAGCGCCTGCAGCTCGTCATGTTCATCCGTTCCTTAAGCACAGAGCGCAGCTTGCGCGACCAAATGAGCGAAGCGCTCTACCGCGCCTTCGACCATTCCATCCGCGTTGTCGACAATGCCCGCATCCAGCATTATCCTGAGCTGGCCACTGTCAATCAAACCTACACCGACCTTCAGGCGAAGCGCAAGGCTTTCTACGAAAGGGCTGAAACCAACTCAGCGCCGAGCAAAGAGGCCGTGGAGACCTATCAGAAGGAGCTCGAAGCCCTCTCGGCGCTGCGCAAGCAGGAGCAGGTCGATCAGCTCTACCAAAAGCTCACCAATGAAATCGCCCGCGAAAAAAATCTCTACCAATCGCTGGGCCTCCAGTTTATTACGCAGAAGAACTATGAAGATGTGAAGCCGCTTCTTGCCCTTATCGCCGCAAACCCCGACCGCTTTGAAATCAAAGATGGCAAGCTCACCGCCCGCTTTGAAGCTACTGACGAAAAGAAAAACAGCGAGCTCACCAAGGCTTTAGCTGCGACATTGCAAAGCGAGATCGACTCCCTGAAGCATCAGCACCAGATCGTCCAGGGCCAGATCGGCTCGGCCGAACGCGCCGCCGAGCAGACGCGCCTCACAAATGCCATCGGCAACCTTGAGAAGCTGCGCGCGGCTGTGCTTTCCGATCTGGAAGAGGCTGCTCGCTCCCGCAAAAAACAGCAGCAGCTTCTGAGCGAGATTCAAGAGCAAAACAAAGAGGGAGAGCAAAAGGAGTAATCTTTCGCTCTCTTCTCTGTTTATACCCAATACTCGAAATTTCTCACCGGGACGTCTAATTGACAGCTACGCACTGTTTCGAGCAATCCTGCAAAAGTCTTTTCGATCACATTCCGGCGATGCTCCAAAATGAAACGGGTGGCATTTTGTTCCAGTACAGGCGTAGAAGCATCCATTCTGAGGGAGAATTCCTTCAGGTTTTGTACCTTTCGCTCACACTGATCTAGAGGTGCATTCGGCCAACGCTGGGGTGTTTGATGTTGCTCGAGTCTGATCAGGGTGGCATGAGACTGATAAACGGCTAGCTGGTGATTGATCCAACCTTCCTTACGATCATCGATGGTACCCTGAAAACCAGCCCATTTATAAATGTTCTCCAATACGATTTTCTCCAGCTCATAGCAAATGGTGGCTTTATCTGCTTCCGACAAATTGGCGCAAATAGCGCTAAAATTGCTTTTCAGCAGTTCCTTGAGATTGTGAGCGCGCTTGAGGGTGTCGGAAGGCATATGAAGAATGTGGAAGTAGGCATCACGAGCACTGATGGGTTTTGTAATTAGAGGTGAGAATTCGTATGCACCACAAACGTTGGCAGGAAGGAGAAAACCGAGCCGTTGAGAGAGTTTGCTGCTTTGGGACAGAGATGTGATCAGATTGAGCAGGCAGTCCTGGAATCCAAATCCTTCTCCTTGTGATAGCAGCACCAGATTGGATAAGTAAATTTTCAAGACTTGTTCCCATACGAGGCGCTTTTTGGGAGTCAGGAGCTCTTTTTCCTGGGCCGCGGCTGCTTTAAAGTCGAAAGCGCCTGTGTAATCAGGCGGAGGAAGAGCATCAACTGCCCGTTGCAACTCGTCCCGCAATTGCTGTAATAAGGGAATGCAATCTGGGCTGAGCTGTTTTACTTCCAACAGGCGGCAAACCACTTCTAAAGCATAGCGATCGGCAGGCCATCTGCCTTTATCGTGTCCTTCTCTTAGCCCCTCTCTGAACCCCTCCAGGAAAGCCTGCATTTGAGCTGGATGGCTCAGCGTTTTGAGCACATCCACGACATCAAAGTCCCTGCGAGCGTAGTATTTCTGACCCAAGATGCGCTGGAATGGAATTGTCTGGGGACTATGACGATCGCTAACCTCTTTAAAATCAGCCCATATCCATTGGTCATAACGAAAGTCAGCAGCTTCCCACTCTTGGGCGATTTTCAGAAGATGATCAACAGTGGTTTCTAGAGTCCTTGTGGATATATTTCGATCTGCGAGGACTTGTTGCAGATGAGCATTGATTGTGTCGCGATTCCCTTGAGGAAAAGCAGGAGCACTGCTGGATGTATAAGCGAGAGGTAAAGATGGATAAGGCGATAATGACTGCCGACATTTGATTCTCCTCGTTTGTTTAAAGTTCTATTTTATAAAATTCTGAGGATTATTGCACAAGAATGGTTTGCAGCAATCCTGTCATAGTCTTTTCTATCAGCTCCCGGCGATGCTCCAGGATGAACCTGCTGGCATTTAGAGGTCAAAGAATAGCAAAAAGCATAACCGCAGTCATGTCTTTTTGTTCGAATTCCGTTTATTTTTGAAATGTATTGCCAGAAAAATGGCAGTCTCATTATATTCCCCGGGCCACAAAATCTTGGAAGGTCCAAGGTTTTAATGTAAAGCAAACATTTAAGGAGAAATGCCATGATGGATCAACCAGCACCCGCACCCATGTATTGCAACGTGATCGATGTCGATTTTGAAGCAAAACTGGCCTATTATTTCGATGATAGCGAACAAGAAAGAGTGGGGCCTCTCTTAAAGTTATCCTTTTCAGACGCTGACCAAGAAAATCAGTCGATCAGCGTCGTGGCCGTGTTTGAAAGATTGGGCGGTGATGGGGCTATCGATGATCCTCTCACAATCATGGGAAGGCTGATTCCTCAGAACAGCGCCTCAACGCATGAAGCCCTTGTGTCCTTGATAGAGCAGCCTGAAGTATTTGCTCAGTGGGTAATTGATGTGCAGGATCAGCGGATTTTTCATACGGACCAGAAGGCTGTTCACTTGGCCATCGTTTCGCAAGATGAGCTGGCTGCAAATTCAGAGGATACGCTTCTGCCCCCTTCGAGTTCTCATTTAAAAATATCTCTCACAACCAAAACAGGGATTGTCGATCACTTGCTCTGCTTTGCTTTCCATGCGGATGAAAAGATGGACGCATGAGTTTAGACCCGGCTTTTGCAACTAAATCCAAAAGCCGGGTTTTTTTTGACATCATATATGAGACTGAAGATAATCCCCAATAAAGACGGGGAGTGTTTATGCAGCCAGCAATGATCAAGGTTGCCAGTTTCAATGTCGGTTCCATGGAAGAGTGGGTTACCCTTTACTCCAGAGCGAAATGGAAAGAAAAGGATAATAGGGATTTTAGCTCTTCTGCTGATCTCAAAGTTCAACGAGAGGCACTCCATGCCTTTGAAAAAAGAGAAGGGATCACAAAAGAGCAGGCTTGTGAAGCTTTTACCGACAAGGTCAACAACCATTTTGGCCGCCTGATTCGAGAGTTCGATCCCCATATTCTCTGTTTGCAGGAATTCGTTAATTTGGAGAAATTCAAACAGGCAAATGCCCATAGTTCTATCAAAACATTTTTGGAAGCCGGCGGATATGCCATTGTGGGAGAGGCGAATAGAGCCATTGCCTATAAGCAGGATTCCTTTGACTGCTTGAAATCAGAAGTGAGATTTTCCGAATCGTCCAGTTTTGCTGATTTAAAGCATCGCTCTGGAATGGTCATTCGAGTTGTCTCCGATCATCTAAAAGGTTTTGATGGTGTCCAACAAAAGAGTTTGTCGGCAAAAAAAGCAAAGAAGCTTCCGTTGCCTAAGGAGCATGAAGAGCGAACGAAACTATTCCAACAGAATGAGTTGACTGCACATGGAGACCTTGCTTTGGAGCGCTCATTGGATAATCTGGATAAAGATAACGATCCTGATCTAATCGTCTATGGACTGGATGCGAATTGTACCTCAAAACAATCCAGCCCTGAAAAAAGTCAGCGCCTCCATCCCAAGAGGATGAGGCTTTTCGAAATCTACAACTATCAGATGGACCATTCCAATCAGGCTCCCACGTGTCTAGATATAAAAGACTGGCAACCCAGAAAGTATCATTATATCTGCACCAAAAGCTTGGACAGCAAACGCACCATCAGCATTACCGACCATATTATGCCGGGCATCAATCATCCTTCTCTTCTCAGAGAACCAGGTGCCATCATGAGTTCTCATCTGCCCGTCTTATCGACTCTCACAATTACTAAGCTAAAGTCGGATGGGTGCCAGGTCTCTTAAGGGATATTTGCAGGATCGAAGATAAGTCTATAACCGATTTTTCTCTCGATACGCTTGTCGAGGTGCGCATTGATATGTGCCAGATCCTCTCCGGAAATGGCAGCATATTTTCTAGGTTCGTAAATTCTTGATTGCGCATTGGCTTGATAGTGAACGACAGGATGATAGATGGGGGTGGCTTTTAATGAATAGAGCTTCTGGATTTCCTGAAGCACTTCTTTAGGATAGTCGCGGGCAGTTTCATATTGGACGCAATAGATGTTTTTGACGCTCTTTCGGATTCGCAGCATCGTCTTGATTTTTTCCGTTCGCAGCTTCATCACATTTTTAAAGGGCTGGCCTGTGTGGGGATTGCGGTCGACCAGGGGATTTCCAAGCTTCATGGTGATGGGATCGTGGACTGTTAATACCCACTGCGATCGGATAAACTGGCTGAAGGGAATATTCCATAGCGATCTGTCCGCATGATGGGGGATGCGATGCAGACTCCTTAGCCAGTCGTAAGGGTTACGAAAAATGACGACAAACAGAGTCGAATCGGTCTTCCTGGCTTTCCAAATCCAGGGTGGAAAGTGCTTGTGGATTGTGTAATCAGGGTCGAGGTTTTCAAAGTTAGACAAGATCAAGCCTTCGACGTAGTTGCTGCCCGAACATCGCTCTGCCAGAATGGCGAGGCGTTTGGGTGGATTGCCCTGCCGTTTGGAAAAGAATCCATATTCCAGGGAAGGAAGATGTGAGGGAAACAGGGATAAAGTGAAGAGCAGCAGAATGATTCTCATCCTAATCCTGGATAGATAACCTTGCTTTAATTTAATGAGCAGAAAAAGAAAATAATTTTTCTTGCAGGGAGGAGGAAAATGGCATAAAATTGACGTTTATGCCATGTCATTTTTATTTCTTTTTTTGAAGGTCAATTTGACCTCTATCTCCCTAATTTACAAGAGCAGAAGATGATGAACCTCTCCACACATCAAAGTCGCCTCATTGGCGCCAGCCTTTTGGT
>JAJFUZ010000154.1 GCA_021372155.1 Parachlamydia sp.
CTCCCCTTCCCAGAAACATTCCTGCACGGCCTGATCTATGGAAAATCATACTGGCGCGACAATCCAGGCGGCGGGATCACCTACGTGACTGAAAAAGAGCGACACGATTACGAAATGGGCAAACCGGTACCAAAAGGCGTCCATTTCAAATGGGAGAAGATGTCCAAGTCCAAAGGCAACATCATCGATCCCCTCGAAATCATCGAGCAATACGGCACCGATGCCATGCGCATGGCGCTCTGCTCCAGCAGCCCCCAGTCGCGCGAGATCGACCTCGACCTGCGCCGCTTCGAGGAGTTCAAAAACTTTGCTAATAAGGTCTGGAACGGGGCGCGCTTCGTTTTCATGAACCTGGAGGGGCTCACCAGCGAAGAATTCAGCTCCGGAATTTCTGAAGAACAGCTAGAGCTCGAAGACCGCTGGATTCTTTCCGTTCTCAACCGTACCGTCCGCGACGTCAACGCTAAGCTTGCTACCTATTTCTTCGACCAGGCAGCCCTGGAAGCCTACGACTTCTTCTGGAAAGAGTTTTGCTCCTACTATGTCGAAATCTCCAAACCCATCCTTACCGGCAAAGTGGGCAGCGAAGCAAAGCGCAAGAATAAGCAGAAGCTGCTTGCCATCGTCCTCTGCCAAGTCCTGCGCCTGATCCATCCCATGGCCCCTTTCATCACTGAAGAGTTGTTCCAGCTTCTTAAAGCACGCCTTGCAGACCTCACAACCTTGAAAACAGCCGACCCCTACACCTTGGAAGCCATTCAAGCCCTACAAAGTCCTGCCTGCATCGTGGCTCCCTATCCCAAGGTCATCCGCGAAAGCGACCTCAATCCGGCTATCGACCGCGACTTCCAGCTCGTCGAGCAGGTCGTCTACACTATCCGCAATATTCGCGGCGAAATGAAGCTGCCCCCCAGCGCCAGTATCGCCATCCACATTGTCGGCGAGCAAAATGATCCAAATTTCCTCTCACTCAAGGAACGTTCCAACATCATCACGGCCCTCATTCGCACGGAAAAGATCGTCCTTCACACCGAAGCCCCCCAGCTTCCCTTTGCCAGCACTGGCGTCGTCGAATCGCTCAAGATCATGATCCCCGTCCCCATCGACATGTTGCACCAGGAAAAAGGTCGCCTCGAAAAAGAGCGCGAACGCTTAGAAAGCATGTTGAACCGCTTGCGCGGCCAGTTGGAAAATCAGGAATTTGTCGCGAACGCGCCTGCTCAGCTCGTGGATAAACAGAAAAAAACTCTGCAGCAGACTGAAACTGAACTCTCGGAAGTTGCTAAAAAGCTGGAAGCGTTGAGATAACCATATGCGGTTCCAAAATTCAATTTTTTTCCGCTTTCCTTGAGCCATAGAGAAGACCTGCTTTAGCGATGTTTTCTCTGGCATTTGGGTAGACCCTCTCAATTTCTTCCAGCAGCACCTCGACTTTACTGCGCATGGAGACTTGCCCCACAGGGCAGCGGCAGGTGATGCGCATGAAGCCTTGCTGTTCAGCAAATGTGCGAATATCCCTTTCCCCCATGTAGATCAATGGCCGGATGATTGTGACGCCATAATCGTGCATGCGCAGCTTGGGCAAGTTCCCGGCAAATTCGGCCTTGTGCAGCAAGTTCATAAGGATCGTCTCAGCATTGTCATCGCGGTGGTGGCCAAAGGCGACAGTCTCGCACCCCACCTCTTTGGCAGCCTCAAAAATGAGTGTGCGTCGTTCTCTTGAACAGCTGTAGCATTCCAGCGTTGCGAGTTTCTGGGTTGATTCCCGAAGCAATAGGGGCACTTCAAGCTGGTCGCAATGGCGTTGCAAATAGTCAAGATTGACGCTCGCGCCACAGGAAAATTCTCCACCGACATGAATCGCATAGAGTTTAAAAGGAGGAAAACCCCTTCCAGAAATGGCTTTGAGCATGAGCAGGAGCGTCATACTGTCTTTTCCGCCGCTTAAGGCAATGGCGACTTTTGAAACTCCTTCGACCATCTGATAATCAAAGAGAGCTTTGCGTGTGGCGCTTTCCAGACGCTTGCCGAGACCTGTCCATGATGGGTACATGTTCATGACCTCCTTCCCTTTTCTGGAAGGCAGCGACGGACACACTGCCCAGCTTCCCTCGTTAGACCCAGAGTGCTGCTTGGATTCCAGCTGGAACAGCGCCAAAGCCTCGGGCTTAAAGGATCCGAAAAGGGGTAGTATTCGATAATACAATCCCTTTTCGGCTCCTTTAAGCGCGAGAGCTTTCGCTGCTGTTCGAGCGAGAACCCAAGCAGCACTCTGGGTCTTGGCAATAGCGCTTTGGCTATTGCCTCCTCACGAATCTGGACATTGCATCCGTCTCGCTCTTCCAGAAACGGGTGGGAGGCCCTGAACACGTACCATGTGGGTGAAAACATAATTTGTCTATTAAAAATTAAGCATCTATGATACGCTTCTTACTCAAACAAAGTCAACTTAAGTCAAACTATGAATCAAAAAGCTGGAAGAAACGATCCCTGTCCTTGCGGCTCAGGGAAAAAATTTAAAAACTGCTGCATGAATCTGGAGCGCCCAAAACCGTCGGGCATCAAGCGCAAAATCAGCGCGAAGGTGCTCACAGTACCTCCAAAGGCTATCAACCTTATTGAGCGCACTTATGGACAGGCCCTGGAAGCGACCGAAAAGGGCGAACTGCCCCCATCTCCTAAGGAATAGATTAAATGGCCTCTAGCTAAAGCAGAGGCCTTTTTTTCCCTGTCTACAAAAAATTATTCCTTTCTTTACTTCATTTTTACACAGCTCATTTACACATAGCCTCAAGTAACTCATAACCATAGGATGAGCATGTTTCCCATAAAATATATTGATACTGCTATCTTGAGTCTTCCAGTAATGGCGACATCAGCGATTGGAGCTGGTTTTAGCTATCTCGCCGAAAGCAAGAATTCTGTGCAACGATCGATCGGCTGGTTTGGCAGCCGCGCTTGCATGGTGATCACTCCTCTTGCAGGCCTGCCACTGCTGGTCTACTCCCTTGCGAAGTGCCTTTTCCTGAACCTGCTTGCAAAGCTGACATTCCATAAATACCAGTGTCTCAACAAATGGGCAAAGGAAGCAGATCTTCACTTCAAAGTCATCTGCTTTGCAGTCCCAACGGTGATCGTGGCGACCCCCTATCTACCTCAGATCATCCGAGGAGCAGTGAAGACTTATCGCACCTATCAAAACTATGAACCTGTCATTAAGCGTACTGTAGAGCAGATTAAAGTCTTCTACAACCAGGTCAAGCGAGACTTTAATCAATTGATACAGCGGCTAAACGAAAGAAGGCCTCATCTTGTGGTGCCGGAAGTCGTGTTAACCCCATAATGAATGGTTTGAGAGAGAAAGCAAACTTTCTCTCTCAAATATAAATGAGCGGTGGTTCTTCGAAAGGGATATTCTGGCTGCCATCATAAAGCTGTACAGCACTTCCTAAAACGCGTTTCACAACATTTCCTTCGTCATTGCATATCCTGCGAAGGATGAAAGCGCGACCCTCTGTGAGGCCGGTACCATCCCGGTTACGTTCAAGTCTTCCACAGTTTTCTTTAGCCAGTAAACGCCTGAGATACTGTTGCAATTCGGTCATAGAATCTTCTCGCATAAGGATAATCCGTCTCTTTGACTTGTATGCATGTTCTACAATCATGAATGCCAGAATGTTGGTGTACTTGTGAAGATGCGATTCCCATTTTGTTCCTCTGACGCACACTGCCGTCGGGGCAGCCCTCTCCCAATCCATTGGAACTTTACTGGAACGCACAAAAGATACTTCAGGAATCATTTGAAACGCTGTCGGACCGATTGGTCCAATGATGCGGTTAACAAACCAAAATTGTGATTGATTCAGCTCATAAAAGACTTTTGCCTCTTGCCGAGCCCCTAAAGTCCTATCCCAGCTCTGAACACCCCATTCTTTGAACATGAATGCCCAAAACTTGTCATCGTTTATGATGTCACGGAAAATTCTTGAAGTTCTCGCTATTGAATGAATATCGCAGGTTTCCAATCGAGCCAAAACCAAATTGATCAACTCAACAGGCAAGGAATTTAATTGATTAGAGGCTGAGATCATTGCATTTAAAAATACCACTTTGTAGCAAAAGCGTAAATAGCGGAATCAAGCCTCCTCAAGCAATTTCTGCCAAGGAATGACTTCCACCCCTTCAATGGCGGGAAGATCAGGATGCCCCAAAGCGATGTAGGAGCCTCGGAGGAGGGGTTCCGCCTTCTCTTTTAACTCAACTATGCGTTTGAGCAGTTTGGCAACTTCCTTGGCATCAGGTTTTTCTCCAAGCGCTTTCTGAAAGTTGGCATTCTTGAGATATTCTTCTGCTAGAATGTTTTTATTTAATTGAGGCAGAGTCATTTCCATGCAGGATTGAATAAAGGCAAACAAAGCTTCGAGATCATCAACTCGGATCGTGCTCAAATCAAAAGGAACCCTGACACGGGTGATACCGACTCCAGGCAGACCATACCCCATCTGGAAGACCCCTTTGGTGAAGCGGCGCATGCCTTCTTGAAACTTGACACCGATGGCCTGGCAGGAAAAATGTTCATAGCAACCTATCTGTGGGCTATAGGCGAATCCACCCTGACTTAAGAGAAGTCTTTCGCTATCTGTACAAAGGTTGTTTTCAAGCCGTTTGGCAACTTCCCTGCGCTTGGTGACTGGTCGCATCCATTTCTGATAGCGGTGCTGCATCAGCTTCTCATCGTTTAAAATAGCACCAGGGATATTTTGCTCCAGGAGCAGCATGTCCTGAAGTCCGATCTTGTGTTGCAAGACATCTTCCAGACGGCGCAAGCCTCGAATGATGGCATCCGATTCTGTGGCGATTTCGAGTGATGTAATCTTTTCTCTCCATGACATCATCGCAGGGGCGATGCCTGTCGTACCTTGATGCAGACCTTCAGCCAGTCCCTGCTTCTGCATCTGTAAATAATCATCCATTAACTCGCTGTACTTGGCGCTAAACTTAGGGTCATGAAGGCAGTGTAGAAGAACCAGTTTGCCATCGATTGGCAAGGGAAAATTTTTTCCTACAAGGGCTTGTGTGCGTTCCATCTGGCGTTTGCCCTCTTCGGATAGTTTTTCATAATGTGCCGCAAAAGCTGCCTGCTGGAGCCTCTCGAGATCCAGATGTGCGCGATGGGCCAACTCAATCCCTCCCAGTTTATCGGAACCGGTCATCTTTTCTGCCAGCAAAATCAGGTTCAAGGATCCCCTTTCAGGGCGTATTTCATCTAACAGATAAGAGCGCTGATCGGGTAATGATGCAAGCTCTTCCACTATATGTAACAAAGAGTGAGCTTTCCCAAGCTCTGGAATGGCCGTTCTGACATGCTGCACGCATTTCAGAGTTTCCAGATTAAATGCAAAAGCCTCCTCTAAATCTTTGGCATGGATTTGACCTGTTGTCACTTGAGCTGCCAGAATGGGTCCTAGTGGATTCAACGAAGAGACCTTCTGTTGGAGAGCAGGCTGCAGCAGGAAAGGATGAATTTCCCGCTTCCAGATTTTTGCGGCCTCCTCAAGCGACGGTTTTTCATCGAACTGATCGAGGACTTGCTGATACTTATTGCAAAACTCCCCGTCATATAAAGCCCCGATCAACGCCAGCTTGCTAGTAATTTTGATATCGGAGGGAGTCCGGTTAACCAACGATTTCCCCTGTTCTGTCAGCCCCTCCATACGTACGGAAAGGGCATTGAGTTTCAAACCAAACAGTTCCTGATGCGCTCTGCTATAGCGTGCCTTGTTATAATAGGGACGCATGACATCTGTCAGAAAGAGCAGATTGCTGACATGTCCAGCGGGTTGAATGCTATCCTTCAACTTGTCGCGCATTTCCTTCGTTGCTGTGATCTCTTCGAGGAATTTGATCAGGTTAGGGCAATTGCGCACTCCCGCAACTGCTGCCTGGATATGCTGCAGGCATTGCTGAACGGGTACTTGCCGAATGGTTTCGATGTCTTCCGCAGCTTTAGATGCAAGTGCCTGTAAACCAGGATCATTTGGATGAACTTTGACAAATTTCGCATAGATTGATTTAAGATAATCGAGAGAAGCCTCTTCCTTAAGTGTCTTTAGCTGCGAGGTGGTCTTGGCAAAATCCTCTTTGCTCTGTGCAGAAAGAACCAGTTTCAACAGACTTTTCATTTCAGGCGTAAACTGCGGTACCGCATGGGCGTGAGCATCGGCAAATGTTTTGACCTCTTGCCGCGTCTTATTTCGATGAGTTCTCAAGTATGTATCGATCATTTCCTGTCGGATCGTCGAAATAAGCTGGCTAGCTTTTTTCTTGAGGTCGCGATTGAAAGGATTGGCATCTGAGGTCTCCTTCATCTTTTTCTGCAGTGCTTCGAGCTGCTTTTGAGCAGGTTCCAGAAAGCTGACCGCATGCGGAAATAGAAGCGTGTTGTAATAAAAAGCCAATTCGAATTCCTGAGCGGAATTCAGAACTTCTGCCAATCCCGGATCTCCGGTAGTATACATGAATTTTTTGAGCTTTGCATCAATGGCGTTTTCCATTGCATGCAATTTTTGATATGAGGCTGTATTACTGATACTTGGCGTACGGCTATAGTTGCTTTTTAATTTTTGCAACGTTTTGACAATTTTTTCCCAATCCCTCCTGGCTTGCGCCAAACGACCCTGCAATGGCGGCGGTATCTCTCTGTTTGCCCTTCTCAAACTGGCAACCCTCTTTTCCAGAGAAGAAAGTTGCTTGTCGCTGGCCTTTAATTGTTCGCAGTACTGGCGAATATCAGCCACCAACGCAAGATCCTCACGCGATTTTGCGCTTCTATCGCTCCAGAAGATCCCTGTCATACGCTGCATAAACTCTTCCAGCAGACCGATCATGTGCCATCGGACTCTTCCTTCTGGTTTTTCAATGCCAGATGGACCTTGGTATTTTGAAGGGTCAAACCGCCCTTCACCCCATAAATCGACATTAAATACCCTTTCGATTCTATTCATTTATTTACACCAAATATTACTTTCCTATAATATAAATTATAATCTAATAATATTTAATTTAACTATTTTTATTTTTATATATTCCACCTTGCCTTTCTTTATGAATTGCTCTATGCTTGATGAAAAGTGGAGGCTATTATGTGGGGCATCGGTCTTGTGCTTCTCTCCTCCTTATGGACGGCGGGAGGCAATCTCTGTCTTAGAAAGAATCTGGATTTTGGAGGGTCGCCTGGCGGCTACCTCGTCGCCTATTATCTGTTTTCGCTCCTTGGAACGTTGGCTGTTGCGCCCTTCTCTACGCCATTCAGTCCCGCAATGTTTATAACAGGTGGAATTGTGGGCGCCCTCAATATCTGCCTCATGCTCCTTACCGCCAAAGCTCTCTCCATCGGACCCGCCAGCCTGACCTTTGCCTTTGTATGTGCCAGCTCCATCGTGCCCTCGCTCCTTCTTCCCCTGGTCTTTGGACCTCCCTATGGCTTTATCCTGACGGCAGCTCTGATGGTGGGAATCATTTGCATCCTCCTCGGTCTCTTTTGGGCCTCCAAAAGCAAAAGCGAAAAAGCTTCCGGATCCCTGAAATGGCTCGTCTTCGCCATCTGCCTCTTACTCATTCAGGGAACCATCCTTTGCCTTTTCCAGTGGCGCTGCCTGATCATGCGCGACCTGCCCGCCCATCCCCTCCTCTTCATCAGCTGCCAGCCCGAGGAAGAGGCCTGGTTCATGCCAGGCATGTTCATATCCGCCTTCACCCTCCAGCTTATCTCCTATCTCGCCACTACCCGGCGCTTCCTCACCAAACCTGAAGCAGGCTTCGGCCTCCTGGGCGGCCTCGCCAATGGCGCCTCCACCTTTTTCCTCCTCTGGGCCACCCAGGTCGCCACTGCCCTGGAAAAAGGCATCCTCTTCCCCTGTTCCGCCATCGCTACAATTCTCCTCTGCAACCTCTGGGGACAGTGGCTTTACCGCGAGCGGGTCAACTGGTGGGCCAACGCCCTTTGCTCCGCCGGAATCATCATCGGCGCCTTTGGCTAAAAATTTGGCCAATGAGCTGCGCCAAAGGTCCCGCGGTTGCAGGATCGCAAAAGGCATAGTATTAAGTAAATACAATGCCTTTTGCGATCCTGTAACCCCGGGGCTTTGTCGTAAACCCATTGGCCAAATTTTCAGCGTTCTTCGGTATAAAACTGTTGTGCGCAAAAACCTTTCTCTGCTATAAAATTGCCAGCTACAGGATTTCGCTGGCATAGCTCAACTGGTAGAGCACCCGACTTGTAATCGGACGGTTGTGGGTTCAAGTCCTACTGCCAGCACATTTTCTGCACATCTCAGGGGGTGTCGCATAGTGGCAATTGCAAGGGACTGTAAATCCCTCGACTTCGGTCTTCGCTGGTTCGAGTCCAGCCGCCCCCAAACATTTGAGAATGAGTCAGTTAAGTGACTGCTTCATGATCTCCTAGCGATTGTTGCAACCGCGCCTGGTCCAATGGTGGTCCAGTAACGCGGAAATCAAAAAGGAGATTATTAGCATGGCAACTATACAGAAAAGAACACGAGCCGATGGCACGGATACATATAGAGTGCGTATTCGACCTCCGGGTATGCCTCTCGTATCAAAAACCCTATTGAGTTTTGAAGAAGCAAAGAAATGGGCAAAACTTAGGGAGAGTGAACTTTTAATAAGCGCTCATTTACCTAAGGACTTTGGTAAAGAAAAGACCTTTGCCGATATGGTTGACCGCTATATAGCAAAGGAACTACCCAAAAAGCCAAAGAGCGTTGCAAAACAGACACAGCAGCTCCTTTGGTGGAAAAAACAGTTGGGTAAGTATTTCCTATGTCATATAACAGCCGCTATGATCGCTGAGATACGAGACGACAAACTACTTGCTGAAACTACCTACAGGAAGGGTTTACGTTCATCTTCAACAGCAAATCGCTACCTTGCTGCATTAAGTCATGTATACACTACAGCAATAAAAGAATGGGGCTGGCTCAAAGATAACCCAGTCAGTAATGTAAAACGACCCAAGGAAGGAAAGGCGAGAGAGCGGTATCTTGATAAGAAGGAAATTGCACGCCTATTGGCAGAGTGTCGTAATAGTCAAAGCCCCTACCTTTACATAGTCGTTCTTTTTGCATTAGCCACGGGCGCAAGAAGTGGTGAAATCCTTGGACTCAAATGGAATGATGTTGATTTTGTAAGGAGCACAGCCACTTTTAGAGACACTAAGAACGGAGAAACTAGAATAGTAAGCCTGGACCCGGTGGTCGTCGATTGTCTGAAAAGCCAAAAGTCGAAGAGAATCATTTCTAGTAACTACATTTTTCCTAGCCGGGACGGTCAATCTCCTGCTGGCATTCGTACCGCATGGGATAAAATCATCAAGAAATTTGGTTGGAAGGGCGAAGTCGTCTTTCATACATTAAGACATACCGCAGCATCGCATCTGGCAATGCGAGGGGAATCACAGCTAGTCATATCCGCTATCCTAGGACATAAGACCTTGACCATGGTGAAGAGATATAGTCACCTTTCCCTATCTACGACATCACAAGCGCTGCATAGCATGAATCAAGAAATCTTAGGAAACTTGACTTATGGCTGAGTTCGGAAAGGTATCTTGGAAGATTTCTAAAGGTACTAAAACCAAATCCAGAGAGTCTTCAGAAACTCTCCGGAAGTCTTTTTTGCAATTCTATCGCTCTCATATTCCAAGTGAAGAAATGGTCGAATTCAGCAGCGCCT
>JAJFUZ010000179.1 GCA_021372155.1 Parachlamydia sp.
GCTGCGTAGAGCTCATAGCCATGGCCTAAATTTTTATTGCCGGCGAGCACCGAGGGTTTATTGTAGTGGGTTTTTTGAAACGTGCGGTTGGAAAACGTAAAACCGATTGCCATATTCTCACAAAACTGATTGGTAATCCCCATGGCGGCTCCTGTCCACCAGGTACGACGCCCATAAGCTGTGAGGTTTGCCCCAGGGATGGGATTTTTTGACACCGTAGCGGCATAGGGCGAATAGATTATGCTTAGCCACGAATCATAGCGATTCCCCACGCAGGCTGCGTTTGCAGGGTTATAGATGCTCGACAAGGCATCCTGCGGGTAGGCAGCTCCGGCATTGCCCATTCCCAGCGCTTTTGCGCTAAAATTTGCATTCGCACCTATAGGCATCAGCGCCAAACTTAGGAGCGCCAGGCAAAAATTTCTAATCAAAAGATTTTTCATGGTTGTCACCTCGTAATATAAGCAGAAATCTTTATAGAAGAATGCCCTTGCTGTCAACAAGATTTTTGTCAAAGAAGCAAAAATATTGTTGACTTCCTTCCCTGAACTGCATAGCCTGTGTTTTAATTTCAATTCGTTGGGAGATTTTTTCTATGACCAAAATGATCCACTTATTTGTAGCCGCGAGCCTGCTATGCTGCAGGACCGGTTTTGCTAAACACGAGGAGTCGTCGAGCAACTCGCTTACAATCACACGCGATTCTTTCGGTGTGCCACACATTAAGGGCGGAAACCTCAAAGAGATTTTCAGGGCCATCGGCCTTGTGCACGCAGAGGATCGCCTCACGCAGATTTTTCTGACAACGATTCTGGCTAACGGACGCCTGTCAGAGTTTGTAGGTCCTGGCCCAGGCGGTATCTTTGTCCAGAGCGATGTCTTTCAGCGTGAAATCAACTACACCGATGCAGAAGTGCAAAAGCAGATCGACAAGTGTTTCACAAAAAGAACGCGGCTGGTCATTACAGAATTTGTCAAAGGAATCAACGATCGGGTCGACGTAGTGAATGCCAACTTCGCCTTAATGCCCTATGAATTGAAAGCGCTGGGTTTCAATCCCGGAAATCCACTTCCACACTTTTCCCTGTTTGATGTGATCCGCGCCAACCAGTTCTTTCTGCAGTCCTTCAGCACCTCTTCCATTCCGATGTTTCAGCTGACAAATCTGGCAGACGTGGTGCAGTTGATCGCCAATGCGGGCGGCGATACCATTCAGGCATTCGAAATCTTTGCCGATGTTGACCCCACCACAGACCTGATCGATTCCCAATCGACGATACTGCCGACTGATCTGGAATGCACCAATGAAGGCGCGCTCGAGTGCTCTTCTATTAAAAGAAAGAAAAAGCATCCTGTTGCAGCAAGCTCAGAATCCGAAAAGGCAAGGCTGATAGGGCATGCCCAGGATGCCGCAGCGATTTCTAAGATGTTGCATACTGTAAAAAAAGTTCATGAGAAGTATGGTCCTGGATGGGGCAGCAACGGGGAAGCGATCGGAAAATCAAAATCCGCCTCGGGGAACCCCTTGCTGCGTTGTGCGATCCAGCCTAATTTTAACCATCCCAGCGACTTCTATCAGGTGATTGTCGACAGCAAAGAAGCGAAATTCCATGCAGATATCTTCTCGCCTGCCATCGCTCCGCTTGCCGTTGGCGTTTATCAGCAGCATGGATTGACTGTAGAAACGGGTGCCGTCTTTTCTAATGACTTTCTGATTGAGTGTGCATGCAACATTAAATCGGAGCGGCAGGAAACCATTAAAATCCGCGGTTTGCCCGATCTGGTCATTACTGTCTTCCGTAGTAATTCGGGAGGATGGGTGATCCAGCGTCCGCTGGCTTCAGACCCCACCATGATGCTGACACTGCGGTCTGTTTTTCTTGGGATACAGCTGCGTGCCCTCAACCAGTTTGTGGAACAGGCTTTTGTCACATCGTTCAGTGGCTTCAAAAATGCATTCCTGAATCCCAACTTCCAATCAGACATCTCTCTATTTGAAGGACAGTATGCCGACACATCGGGCAACATTGCGACGTTTCATACGGGAGGATGGACAAAGCTTCCTGGCAATTTTGACCGCCGCTTCCCTCAGGGTGTTCCCTTCAATGCAGCTCCTTCAAATGAAGAATACTGCTACGATAAAATCGCACGTGGTCCTTTGTTCGATAGCAACGGCGAAGAGGGTTTCTATGTAGCCTGGAACACGATCTGGAACAACAAAATTCCAGCCAGCAGTGACCTGGCTTCGCAGACAAGCCTTGGACTCAGCCGCGTTTACTGGATCCGAAATTTTCTCGAAAAGAAAAACAAGATCTCTTTCGAGGATTTAGAGAAGCTCAGTTTCGAGCAGGCCGTGGCGAACAGCCTTCACGCCTTTG
>JAJFUZ010000016.1 GCA_021372155.1 Parachlamydia sp.
TTGAGGATGGTGTGGTAGGGGCTGCTGATCTCGCGCACATCCTTTTCGATGGCTTTTTGGATGGCTTTGACGCTGGACATGACTGTGGAGTGGTCGCGGGCGAAGATATCGCCAATTTTTACATAGGAGAGCTTAAGCTCGCTGCGGCAGAGGAACATGGCCACCTGGCGGGGCATCACACAGTCGCGGGTCTGTGCCTTGCCCAGGATATCTTCTGAGCGAATACCGAAATATTCGGCAACGACCTGGACGATTCTTGCAGGGGTGAGAGCGGCCTGTTCCTCTTCCAGGATGAGGTCTGCGAGGACGTGGCGGATTTGAGGGATCGACAGCTGCGTTGAGGTCTGCTGTGGGCTGATGTGTGAACGCATCATCAGGGCCTGCAGGGCACGGTGGAGGGACTTTGTGCCGCTGGCAAAGGTCTCGATCAGAAAGGCGATGGCCTTGGGGTGAAGTGGGAACTGAAGGGCGCGGGTCTTATTCTCGATAAGCTGTCCAACCTCTTCGCGTTTGAGCTGATCGAGAGGCAGAACGACTCCCCATTCAAAGCGACTGATCAGGCGCGGCTCGATAAGCTGCAATTCTCCAGGGGGCGTGTTGGCTGTGAGCAGGATCTGTTTTCCAGCCAGATGGAGGGCATTGAAGGTATGGAAAAGCTCTTCCTGAGTGGCTGTCTTGCGGGAGAAGATGTCCACATCATCGATCATGAGCACATCGCTGTTGCGGTAGGTCTGACGAAACTGGCTCATCTCCCCCGCCCTTATGGCAGTGACGACGTGATCGGTAAAAGTCTCTCCCCGCACATAAATAACGTTCAATCCCTTTTCCTTCAAAATTTTGGCTGTGGCCATGAGAAGGTGGGTCTTTCCCGTTCCGCAGCTGCCATGGATGTAGATGGGATTGAAAGTAGCCAGCTCGGAAGCGTCTAGGGCGGGCGAGGAGGGATCATAGCCTGTGATCTTGCAGAGCAGGCGGAAGGGAAGAAGATTGGCGTCTGTGACGATGAAATTCTCAAAAGTGCAGTGAGGATCGAGCGGATCAAAAGAGAGGGAGAATCGTGCGGCTGTGGAAAAAGCCTCTGGGGCATTTTTGGAGCGTCTCTTCTTGAGAGGTTCCCCTGAAACCGAGATGTGCACCTTGATGCGTTTCTGGCTGCCGTTGACGAACTGCGTCTTGACTTTGGGGCGGATGTGCTCTTCAAACCAGAGGATGTGAAAGGGATCTTTGGCTTCTAAGAACAGGTTGCAGGCGTCAAACTGCACAACTTTCAACGGCCTGAGCCATTTGTTGACCGTTTCAAGACCTAGTTCGCTCTCTTGTTTCTCGAGAAAAGATTCCCAAAGCTTCATTACTTCTGAGGTTTCATGCCTTCTTAGGTTCTAATGCTGTTCCTTTTAGCTGGCGCTGCATCCACCACTGCTGCAGCATACCGAGCAGTAGAGACGATAACCAGTAAATGTTCAATCCGGAAGGGAAATGATAGAACATGACGGTGAAGACAAGCGTCATCATCGAGCCCATCGCTCTCTGCTGGCGCTGCTGCTCTGTCCATAGGTTAGGATCTTTGGGCAGGGTCGACATCATACGCTGCTGGAAGAACATCACAATACCCAGGATGATCGGCAGCAGGTGAAACTGATTGCCGATAAACCAGATGGGAGTTTTCCAGCTGAAGAGGACGTCTGGAGCGGTAAGGTTGTCAATCCATCCGGGAATGAAGCTGGCGCCGCGCAGTTCAAACGTAGATTTAAGGAGGTCGAACATACCAATCAGGAAAGGCATCTGAATAAGCAGCGGCAGGCAGCCGGACATCGGGTTGATCTTGCGGTCGCGGTAGAGCTGCATGATCTCAAGTTGGGCTTTCTTCGGATCTTTCTTATACTTCTCCTGAATGGCCGTCACTTCGGGGCCGACCTGCTGCATGCGCAGCATGGATTTTGTTGACCAGGCATTTAAGGGATAAAGCATGAGCCTTAATGCAACTGTCAGAAGTACAATCGAAAGAGCCCAGGAGCCAGTGAGAGAATGAAAGAAATTCATGAGGATGAAAAGAACCTTGGCAAAGGGCTCAGAGATGAAGGAAAACCATCCATGAAAAGTCTGACTGGCAATGAAGTCTGGATTGTAGCCTGTTGCCGAATCGGAGTAATGGCTGTCGACAGCTTTAAGAATATCATCGGCATAGGGTCCTGCGAAAATATGGAACTTCATTGTCCCTCCCTTGCCATTCAAAGGCAGAAGAGTCATATATCCGGGAAGGTCCTGTGCTTTGAACCGCTGATACTGCGATTCGATGGCAGTGAGACGGGAAGGCGCCTCGGTACCCGAAACGCGCTGCGCTCTAAATCCAGGATCGATAGTGCTGATCGGGTTCTGAATGACACCCAGGAAGCCGTTTGAATTGCTGATCCAATCCGGAAAGAGCGAAGTGTTAGTCAAGGCATCCTTAGGCAGATCGATCGGCTCGACTTCTGCCCTTTGCTTGCGGGTGATGCGATATTTGAGAGAAGGTGCCGGGCTGCCGGAGATGATCTCAACTTCTGGTACTCCTGACGTCAGCCAGAGCCCCCGACTGTCGCCCTCAATCTGAAGCGTGAGCTCGACACAATAGGGAGCGCCCTTTTCTTCCACGGCAATCGAATATGTCTTCGTGATGCGCCGATTGCTTTGAGAGGCTTCAAACACAATCGTTTTTTTATCGAAGCTCTTGACCTTGAAAACAAGCTGGGCCATCTCAGGATACTCGGAAACGAGATTGAGCGCATAAAAGCGCGGCTCCAGCCGTATCACTCGGCGATTCATGTCGATCAGATCGCGGCGGATAAGGGGATAATAGCCCCCAAGCTTACCTTCAATGTGCTCTTCATACGGGCCTTCTGCGGCTTTTCCAGGAGTGTAATATGGGTGGGCGGGAAAATGGGCATTGGCGGGATTTTGCTCGACCATCTCGCGGTCATATTCGATGGGACGAACAACGCTTAAAGTATTTTGGGCTGAAGGAAAAGGCAGATTGATCTCAGCAAGGGATCCTCCATAATTGGAAAAGACGAGCTGCTGGTAGTCGTTCTCCAGAACATAAAATTTCTCTTCAAGCAGAGCCCCTGACGTGATCGCTATTTTTTCTTTCGGCTTGGTGACGAGATCAGCAAGATTTTCAATCTCGTCGAGGGCCGTGGCGGTATTAGTCTTGCTGTCATATAAGGCAACTGGCAGGAATCCATCCACCGTTTTGAGAAGGATAATGCCGTTGGCAGGCCGCAGCTCTTCACGTTTTTCGCCTTCCTCTTCAATCTCTTGTCTCAATTTTTGCATCTGGACGATGGGTAGAGAAAAATGGCCATCCACATAATCGCCTACAGTGATGCGAAATGGCACTTTTGGCTTCTTAGGATAAAGAGAGACCAGCTGCAGATCAAACTTGCCGAAATCGGGCATATGTGCAACCAGCAGTTTTTCAGGAAGACCGCTTGTATAAATGAGCACCCCTGTTGCTTCAGGCGAAGCGATCAAATGATACTCTTCAGATTTTTCCTGCGACCCGGACTTGCGAGCAAAAATTCGTTTTGGTGCTGTTTCCTGCCAGGAAAGCGTCAGGATCGAATGCTGATCCAGCACTCCAGCCGTCAACAATTGCTGGCTATCTTGATCAACATACAGATCCATGAGTGGCAGTTCCCCCTCCTTGGCTGTCCGCTGAGCGATATCAGATTCCAGCTGCCGAATCTTCTGAGACTTGCGGACGCTCTGCTGCTGTTTCCAGGTCTCCATCTTTTCTTTGTTCTGATACTGAAAGAAGAAATTGACGACAAAGAAGGAGAGAGCAACTGCGATAAAAAAAAGGACTGTGCGTTTTTCCATAAATCCGGTTATCTTAAATCCTCAAGATTAAAAGAGCGTAACACAACTGCAATGATAATGAGAAGAATTTTGTGTTGTTTTGTTTTGTGTTGTCTTGTTTTGTCAGCTTCGCTTGCTGCTGCAGACAACCCTCCCTATGCGGCAGCGTTCCAATTTTTAAAGGAACAGGACATGGAAAAGTCTTTTCGTGCTTATATTCAGGCTCTGGCATCTGCAGAGAAGAAACCCGCATCTCCCACCACGGAGGATGAGCGCAAGCTTTATGGAGATGCGCTAAAGATCTATCTTGACGGGGCACATGCTCCTCGCGAAACCGCTCAACATTTGCTGCAGCTTTACTCCGATACGATCAGGATGCAGCCTGATTTCCTGGAGCTCCGTCTAGTCGTGACAACCGCATATGCCAATCTGGGAAACTTTGATGAGTTCTTCCCCCTCTTTTATCCTGCCTATTGCGCCTATCCCGATCATTACCTGTCGCATAAGACTCAGGCTGTCCTGCACATCAAACTGTTTGAACGCTGTCGCAATGTTTCCGAACGAGAGGCGGAGCGGACCGCAGTCCTCTTTCATGTCAAAGAAGCTATTCAGAAGTATCCCGAGGACATCGGCCTCTATAAACTATGGCTGCTCTTTGCGGAGGAACAAAATAAAGACCGGGAGGTCGAGGCCTGCTTGAACAAAATCTTGAACAGTCCTATGATCATTGCACGCTCAGACCTTCCTTTTTTCGCGCAGCAGGCCCTTGATGCTAGACGCAGTGACCTGGCAGAGCGTTTGATGGAGAAGGGGCGCGTCTGGTATCCCTACAGCCGCGGCCTGGACAGTATACAGCAGGCATTAGATGATTATAAACGAAGGCAAGCTCCATGAATGAATCCCGCCTCCTTGGCGATTACCGAGTCATCAAACAGATCGGACAAGGTCCCCTTGGCACTGTTCTTCTGGCAGAACACCGCTTCTTGAAAAATCCCTACGTGCTCAAGGTTCTGCCTGAAGAGCTCTCATCTGACCGCAGCTTCATCCAGCGATTTGAGGAGGAGGTCGCCACTTTGGCCTCTCTCGACCATCCTCATATCGTCAAAATCCATAACATCTCTTTTGCGCAGGGACAGCACTTTCTTGTGACCGATTGTGTCGTTGATGAAATGGGCGAAACGACCAACCTGGCGCAATACCTTCTGGCGCGAGGAAAAGCTCTAGAAGAAGCCGAATTGATGCGGCTCTTAATGCAGTTGGCGGATGCGCTCGATTATGCCCACGGCAAGAAAGGAATCGCCCACCGGGGCATCAAGCTAAACAATGTTTTAGTCAGCAAAGGAAAATCGGGCATCGATCTTCATATTTCCGATTTCGGTCTTTCGCGCATCGTGGGGGCAGGCGCTGTCCTGACGCGCACGTATAAAATGGTCGCGGAAGCACTCGGGATCGCGCATGCGCTTGCATTCAAAGGGGGTCCTGAGCGCTATCCTGCTCCTCCTGTCGATTCCTCCAAATTGTCTCCCCTTCACGCCTCTTTCCTGCAGAATTACGCCTTCTTAGCTCCCGAGCAAAAGCGTCTAGATAGCTTTGTGGACGAGAAGGTCGATATGTTTGCTTTTGGTGTCCTCTGCTATTATTTGATTGCGGGGGAATTTCCTGAAGGGCGCTTCCCCATGCCTACCGAAAGAATGAAAGAGCCCGTCATGGACTGGGATTTTCTCGTTCACCAATGCCTGCAAACTAAACCCGAGCATCGTCCCGAGTCGCTCCTTCCTCTTCTCGAGCGAATCGGCAACGGCCAACTGGAAGACAGCCAATCGCATCAGCCTGCCAAACATCCCGGGTCAGCGTTAAAACCTGTCATCCGCGTGGCTACTCTGGAACGCCCCAACACAGACCTCGATCCCGCAGCCGTCTTCCAGATCGACACCACAGTCAAACATTACACGCCAGAAAATAAAGAGATTAGAAATGTCCAACCCCTCCTGACCGAGATGGTGGTCATCCCTGGGGGCAACTTTTTCAGGGGCAGCAACTCGGGCAACCGCGACGAAGTGCCGCACCATCAGGTTATTCTCGACAGCTTTGCCATCGATATCCATCCGGTGACCAACGAGCAGTTTGTACGCTTTCTGGAGGCTATGGGAGGGGAAAAAGACACCAACCACAATGACATTATCCGCATGCGCGAATCGCGCATCAAGCGCAGCGGCGGCCGCCTGAGCATCGAATCGGGCTATGCCCGCCATCCTGTCGTCGGAGTCACCTGGTACGGAGCCATCGCCTACGCAAAATGGATCGGCAAAAGGCTCCCGACCGAAGCTGAGTGGGAGGTCGCCGCCAACGGCGCTCTGGAAAATTCGCTCTATCCTACTGGCGACGACATTGAAAAATCGCAGGCTAACTTCTTTAGCGCCGACACAACCGCGGTCATGAGCTATTCGCCCAATGGCTATGGTCTCTACGACATGGCTGGCAATGTCTATGAATGGTGCTATGACTGGTATGGCTACAACTCTTATGAAGTTGCCGTGCAGGAGCCTGAAAACCCCAAAGGCCCTCTTCAAGGTGTCTACCGTGTGCTTCGAGGAGGCTGCTGGAAAAGCCTCAAGGAGGACTTGCGCTGCAGCAAGCGCCACCGCAACAACCCAGGCACAGTCAACAGCACCTATGGGTTCCGCTGCGCCGCAGATGTTGAATGACCATGACCGCAATCCTCTTTGTCTGTCTCGGCAATATCTGCCGCTCGCCCGCCGCTGAAGGTGTCCTGCGCCATCTTGCCGCTCAAGACCCACAATTCGCGGGTATCCACATTGAAAGCTGTGGACTCGGCGACTGGCATATCGGCCAGCTTCCCGACTTGCGCATGCGCGAAGTCGCCAAGACGCGCGGCCTGACCCTCAGCAGCCGCGCCCAGCGCTTCCGCCCCTCCTTTTTCGAGCGCTTTGACTATATTCTGGCTGCTGACAGAGATGTGTTGAATGATCTCTACCAGTTCGCCAGAACTTCGGAACAAAAAACCATAATTCACCTGATGACCGCTTTTGCCACCAATTTCAAAGATGAAGATGTGCCCGATCCCTACTATAGCGGTGACGCGGGTTTCGAACTTGTTCTCGACATGTTGGAAGAATCTTGCACAGGACTGCTGGACCATCTTCGCGATTTAACTAAAAATTAACAAATGCTTAATCAACGCTTTACCTTATTTTTCTAAATTTGTTAATAATAATATTATTTACACAATTCTAATAATAGTGTATTATTATTTATTTATTCTTAATTATTGATTAATATAGGTAATTTAATGAATCCACTTTTTTCCTCAACGGCAAGTTCAGGTCAACCAGCCGCCACTCCCACGCCCTGCATTCAGGGCTGGCGCAAACGCCGCATCAATCCTGCTCAGCAAGTCATAGCAGCCCCGGTTTCTCCGCCAAGCTCGCCTGAACCCGAGCGCAGATTCAAAATTGATTGGGCTCTCCCTACAAATGCAGCCAAAATCCAGGATGCAGCAGCATGCGCACTCCCAGCCCCCGCTGCATCAACTCCTCCCAAAGAGCTTATCACCGATCTCGCAGAGCGTTATCGCAATATCAAGGATCCCTTGAACCGCCGCATGGACGACATGGAACGTTTCGAACAGTTCCCTCAGGCCATGGACAACCAGATACGCAACCGCTATGGCGATGTCCTCCCCACGCCTGTCGATCTAGTCACTCTCGCTCATCCTACCAATCTGGAAACTTCATATATCAACGCCAGCAAATTTCATGACATGATTCTCACGCAAGGGCCCATCAAAAACTACCAAGTAGACACTGTGGCAGATTTCTGGATGATGACGTTTGAGCAGGGCAAAGACATCGTCTGCCTGACCGACCATATGGGACTCGACAGAAACAAAAATCTTGTTGAGAAGACATTTCCCTATTGGCAACCTCTTCCTGCTGATCCAGCGAATCCTGTTGTTTACAGAAAAAAGCTTGGTTCTGCAGAGGTCAATTTTGAAGTGAGGCTTGTTGAGGGTCCGACTAACGCCTTCCCAGCAGACCGCACCCTTCGGCCCCAGGATAATCATGCGTATACAGAGCGCGTGACGAAACGCGTTTTCCAGATATCTCTGAATGGCCAAGTCAAGCGCGTCAACCACTGGCATTTCGAAAACTGGAAAGATAATTGCGTCTGCAATTCAATGCTGCTTGCTCGGTTAATCGATCGTCTCAGTAATCCCGTTGCGATCTCTCCTGCAGTTTCGCCCTCGGGTTCCCCTTGGAAAGAACTTGCCTTTGCCTCTAATGATTCTAATTCAGATGCTCCCAATGAAACTTCTGCTCCTGGCACTTTCACTCCTGGCACTGTCATCGTTCATTGCAGCGCAGGAATTGGCCGTACAGGAGTATTCGCCGTTGCCCGGCATTTTATTGAACGCTATCGAGAGGGTGGAAGCTTTCCGACACATAAGGAGATCGACAATGCCGTTCTCGAGCTGCGCCAACGCAGGCCGGGTTCCGTGCAAAATGCTGACCAGCTGGAACTGATAGAAAAAGCCATTGGGTCTTACCGAAAGTTAGGTTACGTCCAATCGGCGTAAACAAAAAAAATAGGGGTCAGTATTGACCCTTTTTCTACCTTATGCAACGGGTGCTGCTGCACGTTTTGCGCGGATGTGGTCATAGGCACACAATCCGAGTTTGACAATGATGGGAAGTCCCACCATTGCGATGATGGAAACAATAGGATTGATCCCTCCCGCCCAAAGCACCGCAAAATCGTGTCCCACAATCTTAGTTGCGGTGAAGGCCGAAAAGGCGTAGAACGTATGCCCGATCAGGCTGAAGATCGCCGTGATTTTGAGATAGCGGCTTAAAGTCGGATGGGACTTGTTGACAACATGGGCAACGCCGATCTGGATCGTGTCTGCCAGGACAGCTGCAGCAGGTCCTGCGCCTGCAACAATCAGGCGCGAGCCCTTTTCTCCAAAGAAACGCCCCGTCTTCGTCAAGCCATTGACCCAGTAGCTTGTCATTCCGCCTTGCAGCGGATTCACGGTGATTTGAGGCTTGGCGTTCTGATAGAGCAGCGAAGCCGCTGCGGCGTGGCCTGCCTCATGAATCACAACGTCGCGTGTCGTGCTGTCCAGGATTGAAAAGCTGATTGGAGCCAGGTAGTTGCAAATCGTCTGAGTGGCTTTACAGACCCTATAATTCAAGGAATTCTTATTGGCAATATGATGAAGAGCATAATCACAGCCACCACCCAGCGATCTGGCAAGTGTGTTGAAGGCGACAACCGCGAGTGCCGTAATAATCAGAACGCTCGCTCCAGCTGGCGTCACTACAAAGGTGCTAGTGATGGCGGCAAAGGTCATCGCGATCGCAAACTCCTTCAGGCTGGCCAGCGCCACATTCTGAATGATTTTCAAGCCAATCTTAGGCTTCTGTACTGGTTGCGCGGCCTTAACATCGACAGGTTTGATAGGTTCTTGGGCGGGGGCTGAAACACGGGGCATAATTCATTCCTATTAAATTAAATAATAAATCATATGCGTATATGAAATTAAAATCAATAATTTTGTCGTTAATTTTAAATTAAGATTGATTTAAGCACGTTCGAAGCAAAACGATCTTGAAACCAAGCGTCCATTTCTGTAAAATGACTCCCTATTCATACAGGAGGTTCCAATGAAACTGCTTCTATCCAAACCGCGTGGATTTTGCGCAGGCGTCGAACGGGCAATCGAAACTGTCGAAAAAGCGCTCGAACTTTGGGGCCCTCCCATCTATGTCAAGCATGAAATTGTTCACAACCGCTATGTCGTCGACGGTCTTAAGAATAAAGGGGCGATCTTCATCGAGGATTTGAACGATGTGCCAGTGGGAGCGCGCCTGATCTATTCGGCTCACGGGGTATCTCCAGCTGTCCGCGATCAAGCCAGGCAGCGGCAGCTCATCGAAATTGATGCCACCTGCGGCTTAGTAACCCGCGTGCACTCTGCCGTCAAACGCTACGCAGGCCTTGGCTACCAGATCGTTCTGATCGGCCATCGCAACCACGTTGAAATCATTGGCACAGCCGGAGAAGCTCCAAAAGTCACAACGATTGTCGAGTCGGTCCAGGATGTCTCCAAATTGAGCTACAGTCAGCAGGAAAAGCTCTTTTATATCACTCAGACCACCCTGAGCCTGGATGATGTAAAAGAGATCACCGATGCTTTGAAAGCCAAATATCCCAGTATTGAGACGCTTCCCAGCTCTTCGATCTGCTACGCTACGACCAATCGTCAACTTGCCCTGCGCGAAATCACCGATCAGACTGACCTGGTGCTGGTAGTGGGCGATCCCAAGAGCTCCAACTCTAACCGTCTAAGGGAAGTCGCCTCCAAACGCAGCATCCCCTCCTACCTGATCAACAACGCCTCGGAAATCGATCCAGCATGGATGCAGAATGTCGCGACGATCGGCCTTACTGCCGGCGCATCGACACCCGAAACCATTGTCCAGGATTGCATCCAGCGCCTCATCGCTCTCGGGGTTAAAGAGGTCGAAGATGTCGTCTACACCAATGAAGATGTCGTCTTCCAGCTTCCGAAACCCATTGTGACTGCAGTGGCAGCCAGATAGATGCACAAATACGCCATCTCCCTCCTGCTGCTTCTTTCGGTGAGCTGCCGCAGAGAGGGTCCTCCTCCGATATTTTCCGTTGTCGAAATTGCAGGCAGGGAGACAAGCGAGCCCATCTATCGAGCGAAAATGCCAGAAGGCTGGGAAAAACAACAGCCTGCCTATCCAAACACAGATACAACAAAAGCGCTCGCGGAATTTTTCCTGCGTGGTCCAGAAGGCACCATCCGGCTCACCTTTCACAATTTCCCCTCTGAACAGGATATTCCTCCAATGGCTCAGATCACCCGCTGGAAGAAGCAGTTTGAACATCTCGACCCAGGCTCCGTTTCCATAGACCCCAAGGCCTTTTCTGGATTTATTGGATTCTTTTTCGAAGGCTCTGGACAGCTTTCTGGAGAAACAAAAATTGTGCTTGGCTGGGCCATGCAGCTTGCCCCTCAACACTTCCAGTTCCTGCAGACCCCTGTAAGCAGGGTTGAAGCTAGCCGCTTCAGGCAGATGCGCGCCTCCTTCACAATCAAAACCGTGGGCCCTAAAGAGCTGATGGCCAAGCATCAAAAAGCCATCATCGCTTTTGCCGAGAGCTTCGAACTCATCGACGAGTTACCTTCTCAATTATGAAATTGTACCATTTCCTTGGAAGCCTCCCCTTAGCCCTCTTCCTGATTGCTGCCACGACCCTCTTTGTCATCACTGGCACATTCCTGGAGTCATCCAGCGGCTCCCACCGCTTTGCCGCCCATTTCACCTACAGCAGCCCTCTCTTCGGAATTCTTCTGGGTGGCTTTTTCATCAACATCCTGATCTCAGCCCTGCGGCGTTGGCCCTTCAAAAAACGCCATATCCCCTTCCTGATCACACATGCAGGTCTGCTAATGGTCATTGGGGGAGCCATGATCAAGCACGTCTATGGCATCCAAGGAACCATGCGCATATCCGAAGGCAGCGGGAGCGAAGAGGTTTTGCTGGCAGATACACAAGCCATTCTGGTTGAATCTAAAGATCACCAATCCCTCTATCCCATCAAACAGACCCTGACAGGCCGATGGCGCCTTTCACAACCCAAAGATGCTCCCTTGCAACTGGCTTTGACAAGCTATATTCCCCATGCCACAGAACATCGGGAAATCTGGAAAGCAGATGGAACTGGTCGTCTTCAGCGAGAACGCCTTGAGCCTGACGCCGGACAGACGCTAGTCGTCTATGACAGAGGCTTTGGCGGTTATGCCGTCCAGGTCCCAGAAACCTTAAGTCCGGAAGAGCTGGATAGGCAAAAGTTAGCCCACCTTAATGCTCAGCTGCATCAGGCCAGGCATGAGAAACTCTTGCCTCCTCTGGCACTGTTGCAAAGAGCCTGCCAGAAAACCGGCGCCGATTTTCCAGATACCTTTGCCACTTTCCTGGATGCCTGGAACAACTCCCCCAGTTGGCTTCTCTCCGATGTTCCTCCATCCATTCAGACAACATTATCCCATCTTAATTGGAACGAGGTCCCTCCTGGCGAATTGCAGGGTTGCCTCTGGCTAAGTGCCCTAGACAGAGCCCTTCAGCCCCGCCTGCAACAGGGATGCAACCTTCTGGATCTCTTGAAAGAACACGATTGGCCCTTTCTTACACAGCTGCAGGAAGCAAAAACAAATGAAGAGGAACAGCTTCTGGTTCTGCTTACGAAGCAGATTTTTGCTGTCGCCGATGACCTTCCTGCCTTACCGCCTGACACAAGTACGCCAGCCCGACTTTATTCCGCTTATTTGCGCGCCTACGCCCTTCACCTCAAAGATATCCCCTTCGAACCCATCCTCAAAAATGTGGAAAGACCTTTAACAGTAAGCTTTGAGGCCACTTCCCCCTTGAAAAAACTCGAAGAGAACCGCCCTGTGGCACTCTTGCAGGCGCGCTGCAAGGGTAAATCCTGCAGCTTTTCACTGGGCTTCGAACCATCCGGCGCTGGCTTGAAATGGCCTCTCTTCGAAGGAGCCTTCCGCACCCGCTTTCAGCCGGAAGCACACCGTCTACCCCATCACATCCGCCTGCGCCAGGCGCGCCAGATCACCTATGCTGGGGCAAGTCAGCCCTACAGCTATGAATGCGATCTGATTATCCGTTCGTTAGACAGTGGCCAGGCCATCGAAAAAACCCTCAGCATGAACAATGTTCATGAAACAGCTGATGGCTACCGCTTCTACCTCTCCCACATCGCCCCACCGCAAGAGGGAGCCCTGAAACAGATTCAACTGGTGGTCAACTCCGATCCTGCCAAATACTGGCTGACCTATCCGGGTGGCATTATCCTGGCACTTGGCATTGCCCTGCTGTTCTTTTTACCGCGAAGAAATTGAATAATTAATTGAACCTCGCATACAAATTTCATATGCATTATCATTGATTTCATCCATTAGTAATAAGGAAAAATTATGCAAGTAACCGGAAGTTCTTCTGAAATTAGACATCCAAGCCCACCCCCGCACCCAAGCGCGCAAGGCAGCCTGGATAAAGAGATCGACAAAGTGTCAACTCTTTTTCCGGGTGTCACTTTACAAAACCCCTCCAAGTTACTTGTGGAGACGGTTGCAGCATCTGCCAAGAATCCAGCTATCGATGAGCGGAATATGACTGAGATCATGCTCAAGACGTTACCATCTGCAGCGGGCTCAGGTCATCAGCTTGTGAATTCTGCCTCATCCTCTACAGCTTTGACCAAAGCTGGCCCCATCGAGACCAGGGTGGCTCTTGCAGATTTTGAAAAACTGAAAAGTTTTTGGCAAAAATGGTCTTCCCGCCCGATTGCGATCACAGGACGGGACAATCCCGACTTGATTGAAATTCAGAAGGGCTTTCCACTAAATTCACAGCTGCAGTGTCTTGACAAGCTTCACCAATACCATCAATTACTCAGCAATTGTTACAAGAAAGGTAAAGTAAAGTCCATGTCGAGGCAAGAGCTTGCGATGAGAAATGACTATACGTTTCAATTATCGCTGCTTTCCACGCTTTTCCATCAGATGTGCCTGCGCGATACAACTATTGTCCAAAGAGACTGCAACTTATACCGCAAAATGTATCAGGAAGAAATTGATCCCCATCTCCAAATCTTCCAGCGCTACAGCAATTTTCTCCACAAAATGCTTGAAAGCGAACAGGCCACGGAGTTAAAACATCCGTTGAGATTGCTTAAATTTGAAAGCAGTACACTCCCTTTTACCCATAGCCAGCCCTATTTGGCGTTTTTAAGAGACAGTCGTGGCTGGCTTCCCATCCCCCTTAATTTTAATTCGAAAACGCTGGAAGTTAGTTACATTTATTACGGTGAAAGCTCCCTCCCTTCTACAAAGGCTGAAAACAATCATCAGTCCTTGGTGATGATCGTGGATCATGGTGAGCTGGTGACGCAAAACGGTTTTTTGATCGAAATCACCAAAACAGATCAAGAAAGTATGGTTGACATCATTGGGTATTTTGGACCTGAATCCTCCATGCCCTTTCTAACTACTCCACTGACCAAAAGACTCTTTGATGCCGATGCTGCGGGTATGGTTAAGACACTTTCTCCGATCATTCCGGAGATTGATTCTTTTTTGAATGATCTCAGCTCACAGCGCGAGCTCTATTTTCTTCCCCTGAACCTGGGGCCAGACGAGCGCGAGGAGTTTCACTACTGCCTGCTTCTGGAAGCCATCTTGCAAAGCAGATCCGCAAACAGACCAGAACAGCAAGCTGCGGCTGTTGCCTTCATCAAACAATTGGAGCAGGCGGAAGGAAAACCGATCGAGGAAGTCCTAAAAGAGCAAGAAAAGGTCATTAAGGCCAAACTGCGCACTGAGTATGAGCGCGAGGTGGAAGAGGAGCAGCAGCTGCGCTCCAAGCAGGTTGCAGAAGGCAAAACGGCAGGTGCTGGACCGTCGAAAAAGAAAAAAAAAGGCCAAACAGCCTCTAAAAGTCCTGCTCCGGCGACTAAGAGCGTGGATGAAAGAATCGAACAGGGTTTCAAGACATTTCTCGTCAAGGGACCTATCAAATATCGCCGGCTGATCCAGCTTACAAAAGACATGCTCAAGAAAAGTCCGGAAACACTTTCGAAAATTCTTCAGGATGAGAATCAACGCGGTAGCCACCACATCCTGCACACTCAGCAGGGCCCTGTGACGCTCGTCGAGCCGCATGGCAAGAAAGATCGCACGATAAGTGCAAGGGTAGCCAACCGCTTCTGTGATGCCGTCTTAGAGCAGATGCGCAAGAGCATTGAATCCCTCAAAGAGGATTCAAACAAGTGATCACGTACCGCCCATGCAGCTGCCCCTGATCAACAGCTTCATGCTATAGCTCTCGTCTCCCAGTCGCTAAGCCCAGTTGAAGCTCTACAAGATGCAATTTAAATCGCTCGGCTTAAGTTTTTGACATTAAACTATTTGGCACATATATACTTAATTTATTATAAAATTAACTTGAAATGTTAGTTAAACAAAAACTCGTTGTAGTATAATACGAAGCAGGGGATATCAGTACCCCAATAGTTGCCTTGATCTGTTAACAGGAGGTTACTATGAATAGGGAAGTATTAGAAGCTCAATGGGTACATGTGAAAGAATTTCTTAGAGAAAAATGGCCAAAATTAACGGATGAAGATATCAATCAGATTAACGGACGCATCGACGTGTTGATTGCAAAACTGCAACAGCGTTATGGATTTACAAGAGATCAGGCCGAGGAAGAAATTAACAAAGCCAGCTTTGAAAAAGGAATTAAACCCTCTTTTGGAGCTGAGAAATCCTATGCGCGTCCAGAAGATAGATTAAGAGCAGAAAGCAGAAGAGATGTAAAAAGTGAGGATAGCTCTTTTTTGAAATGGCTCCTAGCCATTGCCATCCCACTGCTCCTGCTGTCTCTCTATTTTGGGATGACCAGAACACCCGAAACAACAACACCAGCATCACCTCGAGTGGTTCAGGAAAATGTTGTCACCACACCATCGGATCAATCCCTGGTTCAATCGATCCGCCAAGACCTGTTTACTAACAGCGCCTTGGTTTCAGATTTGCAAAACGTTCGAATTGCTGCATCTAATGGTGATGTCACTATCACAGGCTCAGTTGCCAATAATCAACAACGGGATGCTATTGGTGCCAGGATCGAGAATATGACTGGTGTCAAACATGTTAACAATCAATTGACTGTTAGACCCTAATTAACAATTAGTCTCTAACATTCAGAGCCCATCCCCTAAGGGGGGTGGGTTTTTAATTTTCAGGATTGATTTTATCCACGATGAAGAGATCCTCATAATAGGCAGGCAGCTTGTCAAAGAAAGAGGGCGATGTATTCAAGATCGCTGCCAACGCTGCGTTGGAGTTGGATTTGACGCTCCCCGTAAAGCCGATATCTTGTGGCATGGCTTGATCAAAGAAAATGAGGATCTTCAGATCTTCATTAGCTAAATTCTCAATATGATGGGGGTAGGCCTTGGGAATAAAGTAAATGTCCCCTGCAGCCATCGTGTAGGTGTCGACCTTGCCATCTGGAGATAGAATCGACATTCTCCCTTCACCGGAAGAGACATAGCCCAACTCGGCTGTTTCAGGATGCCAATGCGGCTCGCGCATGCCTTGCTGGGTAAGGGTCAGGGAGTATAGCGCCTGCCTCTTGAGCACAGGCCAGACATTCTGCCGTGCCACTTTAGCGCTTCCTCCTCCATTGCTAATGAGCGGTGAGCTCTCCTCTAACGCATATTGGTATTTCGAGACATAGCGCTCAACTTTCTCGATGGCACCTGGGAGGGGAAGTTGAGCAATAAAAGCCTCTTTGGGTGAGCGCTGCAGAGAACTGAAGTAAGACGCAGGCATGCCCCACGTATTGCCTAAGACCTCATCGGAAAACATATTGATGACGGAAGATAATCCGAAATCCTCGGGTTCATCGCTGGAAAATTGGAGAATTAACTCTGCCTGCTCTTTGCCGCTGTTTTCCAGACTGTGAAGAGAACCTGAGGGGATAAAGAAAGCTTGCCCTGCTGAAATTAAAAACTTTTCGCGCTCATTTCCATTGGCATAGAGAGAGATGACCATCTCTCCTTTGGTGCAATACCCCAACTCATCTGCATTGGCATGCCAGTGGGGTTCGCGCAGCGCTTGCGGATTAAGCACCAATTTATAAAGCGACATGTTTTTGAGAATGGGAAAATTACTTTTGGTAGCCAGAATGCGGTATCCGTGATCGGTTTGATTTTGCGGACTTTGCGCACTAAATCGAAAATGATGCATTACCCTGCAATAACTGCTCTACGAGTTCGCATCAAGGATATTTTTTTACCTGGATCACGTGGTTGCCGTTCGAGAAGCGCGACTTCAATGCATCCAGCTTAATCGTGATCTCCCAGCCATGGAAAGGATCGCGGATCCTGGCCCGGTCGCTCTCAATGGCATCGACGACGATGACATGGCCTCCGATCTCGCCACTAATGGAAATGATGGCAGATCCATGTTTCTGAATCTGTTCTTTCAGATCGGAAAGGGATTGACAATGCGAGATGACTGGCGTTAAGCCAGCCTTCGCAATGTCATGCCTCATATCCATGGTTTGACCTATATTGCGCCCTCTAAGTGAGCCAACATCGCACTGTTTGCCACTGTCCAGGATCAGCATGGCAGTTGCGGCTGCTGTGCATCCGCGCATCGCCCCTTGCTGGATGATGGCCTTTTGATTGGCCGTGAACTCAGCATAGATCGGATGCCATTCAAATCCAAACGGGACTTGCTCACGCTCGCCATCCAGAAGCTGTTTGCGGATGACCTGATGAACCTGAAGGATCTCCTGGTCCTGGAAAAGTTGAAGCTTGATACCTCTGTCATGCGCTCCAACAGGTTTGCCATTCTTGAACACGATCGTATCGCACAGGGCCAACTGGGGAGTGCGCCGGTTTTTTCTAGGGTCTGCGCCTGTGAGAAACAGCGGCGTCTTCAAACGAGCTTCAAAATACGCGACAATTTTCAAAGTGGTCTGGTCTTGAATCTGCTCCTTGTCAAGTTTCTGCAACCGGTTGAGCAGAACCTTTCTATGCGTCTCCTTGAAACAGCCAAACAGCTTCCGTACCAAGCGCTGCAAAAAGTTCAAATAGCGTATGGTGCAGTTGCCCTGTCTGTCAATGGCCAGATAAATCCGGCGACCAAAAAACTGTTTGATACAGGAACGAGGATGGAGAATTGTTTCTTGTGTATGATTTTTCCTCCATGCCGAAAAGGCTGTGAGAAAGTCGCTCATGGCAAAACTCCTATTTAATCAAAAGGATAGGAGAAATGCATGAATAATGAATAAATGTTGTGTTAAGAAATGATATGTGCCAAAGCCTGATTAAGATCAGGATAGGCAAACGCATAACCTGCTTTTTGCAGCCGCTCTGGAAGCACTTTTTGACTGTTCAAGAGCATCTCTTGACCCATTTCTCCCAAGAGGAATTTGATGGCTAAGGCCGGCATAGGCATAAAGGTTGGCCGATGCAACACCTCTCCCAGAGTTTTTGTGAAATCTCTGTTCGTCGCAGGCGCTGGGCCCACAGCATTGAAGGCACCCTTCAAGCTGGATTCCGTCAAAAGAAAGGCGATGATGCGCACAAGATCGTCAATCGCAATCCAGCTCATGTACTGACTGCCGGAGGCGACAACGCCTCCCAGACCTAATTTGAAGGGGATGATCATCTTGGCAAGAGCGCCTCCCTCTTTGGCTAAAACAATACCTGTACGCAAGGCTACCACACGCATGCCGAGTTTTGAAGCAGGCTCTGCTGCCGCTTCCCATTGGCGACACACATCCGCAAGGAAGCCATCGCCGCTGCTGCTCTCTTCCGTCAGTGGCTCCTCTCCCCGATCGCCGTAGTAGCCGATGGCCGAAGCATTGATCAGAACTGCTGGAGGAGATGCCATTTTGGCAAAGGTCTCTACTAAAATCCGCGTCGATGAGATGCGACTTTCCAAAATGCGCTTTTTTTTGCTCATCGTCCAGCGCCCAGAGGCAATGCTCTCCCCTGCGAGATTCACAATTCCCTCGAAGCCCTCTAGATCCTTCAGATTAATTTGACCCTCTGCAGGATCCCATTTGCGCTCATCATCGGCGTGTGGATGGCGGACAAGCTTGGTGACAGAGTGACCAGCACCTCGAAGATGAGCGACTAGAGCGCTTCCAACTAGACCTGTGGCACCGGTGACCATTACTCTCATACAAGATCACACGCTTCAGGAGGCATCCAGTGGCGGTCATGCCCTTCCCACTTGACATTGCAGCCAATAGGATTTGTGAGGGGAACAGATACCGTTTTTCCCGCCAGATGCTCTTCGAGCGCGCGCTCCAGATCGTTGACGGTCATCTTTTCTGGAGTGCGGGGATTATCGATACCGCGCCCTGTGTAGATCAGTTTGCGATCCTGATCGAAGACAAAAAAGTGGGGCGTGCGCAGGGCGCCATATTTTTTGGCGATCTCCTGGCTGGCATCGTAGAGATAAAGCCAGGGAAACTTGTGCTCCTCCATACGCTTGACCATCTGATCGAAGGAATCTTCTGCTACGGTTTTTTCGCTGTTGGAATTGATACCGACAAAAGCGACTCCCCTCTGCTGAAAGCGCTCGACAGTCTTTCGCGTAATTTCATCGGAATTCTTCACAAAGGGACAATGGTTGCAGGTGAAAAAAACGACCAGCACTTTGTCATCGGCAAAATCGTTCAAGCCATAGTTCTTGCCATCGGTGGCAGGCAAATGGAAATCGGGAGCACGAGCCCCCTCTTGCAGGGTAAAAGTCATATAATCGCAGTGTATGTTTTTTATTGAATTTAGAGCTAGTTGCAAACTCGCTTTTAACAATATGATTTTCGTGTTGCATCCTCTTGCCATGCCGTGTATCTTCTCCAGAAAATTCCATTTTTGATTAACCATGTGGTTCCTCGCTCTTTTTCTAGCTCTCACATTGCCTTTGGAAGGCATCGAGCTGGACACCTCAGCGCTTGCGTCAGTTCCGGCCTCCTACAAGGGACGCTTTCGTCCTGCTGATAGCTATGCGCGTCTGTGGCTTGCTGACATCTCCCACCGGCAATCGCTAATTTCACGTTCCGCACTCAATTTCTTGTGGGAGCTCCATTTCATGGGCAAAGACCCTTGGGAGGATGCCCCTCTCTTCTGGATCCAGCGCGCTGAACAGAAATCTCAGTATCATCTTCACCCGAAACAGTCGCGTTTTTCCTATCGCGAATTGGAACCCCTTCATGAACAAATCAAAGATGAAAATCTGCTGGCTAACCTGCGCCATTTTGAGCGGCTTGAGGGCTTTGTAATACAAGCTGAGAAAGGGTATGAGGAGAGCCTGGCGAATCTGAAAAAGCTGGCTCTTTCCCCTAAGGAGATTGCCTGGCGTCTTGATACCGAATGGCCTATCAGGATGCGGCTTGCGCAGGCAGGTACGACTTTTCTCCTGTTGCCAGACAGGTCTGGATCCTGGCGTTCTTTAAAAGCCCTCAAGCTCCAGCATTATGATGACCGGGCGGATAAACTCGTTCCCATTTCCAACTTTACACCCTATTCCGACAGTGCTTTTCAACATTTGCAAACGCTCTATCGTGAAATCGAAATGGAATTTCAGAAGATTCCCAGAAACAATGCTCGGATTAACACTCTGACAGGCGAACTGAGCTCTATTCTCCTCGAAGCCTATAACAGCCTGTCAGGAATGCCCTATCGCGAGGCGTATCAAAAGAAGCTGCACTATCCGACTCATCTGCAGCTGGAGGCAGAACGGCTCTATTATCAACTGCCTTTAGTCGAAGTCTGCGTGGCGCTCTATGGCGCTGCAGCCTGTATGGCGCTTCTTTCCCTTTTCAGACCTTCCCGGATGGGTTCCCGTATAAGTTCTTACAGCCTGCAGCTTCTGATCGGCATCGCCTTCCTCCTGCACACGATTCTTTTAGCACTCCGCTGTTACATCCTGATGCGCCCTCCCGTCTCCAATATGTTTGAGACGGTCCTTTATGTTCCCTGGGTCGCCGTATTAGCCGCGCTGTTCCTGCGACTGAAAACATGGCTGTTCGCGGCTGCCTTGACCTCCTGCGCCCTTCTCGCGCTACTGAAAGTCACGCAAGTCAACAGCAGCATGGAAAATGTGCAGGCGGTCCTTGACTCCCAATACTGGCTCATCATCCATGTCCTGATGGTTGTCGGAAGCTATGGCCTCTTCTTTTTGTGCGGCGTGCTCGGCCACTGCTATCTGTTCGCCTATCTCTATCGACGACGCGAAACCGAAAGTATGGCAGCCCTCGCAGGCCATATCTTGCAGACGATGTATCTGGGTGTCTTTCTCCTGATTCCTGGCACCATCCTGGGAGGAGTCTGGGCGGCCGAGAGCTGGGGGCGCTTTTGGGACTGGGATCCCAAAGAGTCGTGGGCCTTCATATCCAGCTGCGTCTATCTGCTCTGGATCCATGCCTACCGATTCCGCTATATCGGCAACTTCGGTCTTGCCATCGGATCCATTGCAGGCTTGCAGGCAATTGGCTTTACATGGTATGGCGTCAACTACATCCTGGGCACAGGGCTGCACAGTTACGGCTTTGGCTCTGGCGGAGAACACTATTATTACCTGTTTTCAGCGCTGGAAGGCATGCTCCTCATCGCGGCATCGCTCTTCTATCGCAAAGACATCGCACAGAAGGTGACATGATGCGCAAATTCCTGATCCTGACCCTGCTGATCGTTTTCCCCATCACGGCCAAAGAGACCGATTATCCGCACAATCCTTATGTCACCGACGCCGTCTGGGAAACCGTTAAACCTTATTTTCTGCCTTATGACCACCCCATCAGACCAAAGCTCGACCGTCTTTTTGCCCGCCGGCCCACCATCAACGAACGTACCGTCAAAAAGGCTGGTTTTAATTCCCCCAAGAAGCGCCCTCAAAGCCACATGGTCATCTCCACGCACAAAGCGATACCAGGCTACTGGTTCAAGATGTTCACGGATGACCAAAAGGGGGTCGTCGATTATACCCACATGATCCACCGCATCAAAGGCGCGCGCAGCATCCAGCGCACGATCGAGCGCCGCGGCTACGAGCATCTATTCAAGGTGCCGAAAAAATGGATCTACCCCCTGCCAGCCGAACCCTCGCCCCCCACACCGAATCGGATGAATTTTGTCCTGATCGCCGAAGACATGAAAACCTTATCGCGCAAATCCAATAACCATAAATGGAAGAGCAGCGCGATGACAAAAGAGCGGGCGACAGCCCTCTACATCGTGATGAAAGTCAATGGTTTGCGCGATTCCATCTACCCCTTCAACATTCCCTTTAGCCGGGATGGCAAAATGGCCTTTATCGACACCGAGTACCATCATGCCGGTCCCGTGCACTTCGACAGGATGCTCCACTATATGCCCCACCGTCTGCGGAACTTCTGGCAATATCTCACTCACGGTCAAAACAATGGACAAAACCAGA
>JAJFUZ010000202.1 GCA_021372155.1 Parachlamydia sp.
GTCGGAGATAACGGTCTTGCCAACTGCAAGCTTGTAAGAGTGATTGGTTCCTTCATAGAGCGCGTGGAACAAGAGCTAGGCCTAACATGTACAGGTGATGGCGGAAGCTGCGGTAAAACAATTGAATGGATTATTATTAAATTTGATGCTCACCGCCGCGCTAATATTGAAGAGGCGAGAGCGCTTGAGCTCTATCTCATCGAAGAATTCGTTAAGATGCTTAATGCAAATCAAGAAATTCGGCCATTTTTGATCGAATATCCTATTTCACATAAATATATTACAATTTCTCTCACTTTTCGCGGTCCGCTAGGACCCTATGCCGATGGGGTCGAATATATTTCTAATGCTTCCGAAGATCTTTTCTATGATGCATTTGATCCTTTTGAGTTTTCCAGTCCCGATTTTTATAAAGAAAAATATGAAGAGGCGGTCGAGCTTGCGAAGGCCTCTAATTTAGTGCCCCCCTTTACTCACGAGAGTACAGAGAGAGAAGCAGCATTAGATGCTTCTTTGATCCCTTTTGTAAATAAGATGCGCATGGAACAAAAATTCGAATGTTGGGGCATCGGATGTCACGATACCCAAATCAATCAGATCAAGGCAAAGTTTGTCGCGATTCGACGCGTCACTCACGAAGATGCACGAATTTTAGCCCTGTACGTGGCCGATAATTTGCTAGACCATCTTAATCGGAATAATAAGCTTAAGCCTTTTTTAGCTGAAGCACCCTTTCCTACGCATCGCTTGAAATTCCGCATCGATTTTGTGAAAAGAAACTATTGTCCCTTTACGGATGGCTCTATTGAAAGCGTCGTTGTAGAAAATAATGAACTTTCCTATTTTTACATTGTCAAGGAACCTGAAGAAGGGGTTGATGAAGAATATTGGATGCCCAGGACTACCTTCTTAGCAAAAGAGACTTACGATGAAGCAAAGCACCTATCTGCAGTTAAGTTTCCCTCGCTTCTCACGCGCTTAGTAGAGAAAGCCAAATCGCTATTTTCTAGGTAGATAGCCTTGTGCAGCTTTCCTTTTATCTTGAATTGCGCTATGATTTAATTCCCAAAAAGCGAGTTTTTTTATGCAAATTCCCATCCCGCCGGGAGTTTTTGACATTTTGCCGATCGATCCCAAAGAGCTCTGGCGGAGCTCTTATCTCTGGCAATACTTAGAGGAGAAAATCCGCGAGATCGCCCATCAGTATGGCTTCCGAGAGATTCGCACGCCGGTTTTTGAGCGCACGGAGCTCTTTTTGCGCGGTGTCGGCGAGACAACCGACATCGTCACCAAAGAGATGTACACCTTTGAAGACAAAGGACAGCGCTCCATGACACTGCGGCCGGAAGGCACCGCGCCTGCCATGCGCGCCTTTATCGAGCATCAGCTGTCCCAGGAGGCGTCGATCCATAAATTGTACTACCTGGAAGCGATGTTCCGCTATGAGCGCTCGCAGTCGGGGCGCTACCGCCAGCACCATCAGTTTGGCGTCGAGGCCATTGGCAACGGGGCGCCAGAGCAGGATGCCGAGGTGATCGATCTGATCTACACGCTGTACCATCGCCTGGGCCTGAAAAATCTGGTGGTGAATCTCAATTCGATTGGGGATCCCGCAACGCGTACGGCCTACCGCGAAGCGCTTGTTGCCTACTTCAAGCAGCATTATGACAAGCTCTCAAGAGACAGCCAGAACAGGTTGCAGGCAAACCCCTTGCGCATTCTCGATTCCAAAGAGGCGCAGGATATCGCGATCAACGCGCACGCTCCTTCGATCCTCGAATTTCTTAACGATGAATGCAAAGACCACTTCGAGGGAGTCAAAAAGCTCCTGGATGGCTTGCAGATTCCTTACCGCATCAATCCTCAGCTTGTGCGCGGCCTGGACTATTACAACAAGACTGTTTTCGAGATTGTAGCCATGGAGCTAGGCGCCCAGAACAGTCTGGTCGGAGGAGGCCGCTACGATGGCTTGCTCAAGACGCTGGGAGGACCCGATTTGCCATCGATTGGTTTTGGCACCGGCTTAGAGCGCATTTTGCAGACGCTGATCAGGCAGGAAGTCTTCCTTCCGCAGCAGCATCGACCCGCCATTTTCCTGATTGCACTGGGCCAGGAAGCCATGCACTATGGCTTCAAACTGCTCAAAGAATTGCGTCAGGCAGGCATTTCCGCCGAGATGGATTTCAGCGGAAAGAAGCTCAACAAAGCGATGCAGTATGCCGACTACATTAAGGCAAGAACAGTGGGCGTCATTGGTGAGAATGAATTGCAAAGCGGCATTGTTTCACTCAAAGAGATGGAAACAGGCACAAAGAGAGATGTGGCGCTTACCGATCTTATGAATCAATTAAAAGATGTGAATGAATATGTTTGATTACCGCAGAACCCACGATTGTGGAAAACTCAAGAAGAGCGACGCCGGAAAACAGGTGACCCTCTCTGGATGGGTGCATCGCCGGCGCGACCATGGAGGGGTGATTTTCATCGACCTGCGCGACCGATATGGCTTGACGCAGCTTGTCTTCGATCCCGTCAAACAACCAAAAGCTCATGCCGAGGCGGAGAAACTGCGTTCGGAATATGTGATCTCCTGCCGTGGGACCGTGTCGCCGAGGCGCGAAGGGATGGCTAATCCGAAACTTTCCACAGGTGAAATCGAGATTTTCGTAGATGAGCTGGAGGTGCTTTCCAAAGCCAAGACGCCTCCTTTTTCCATCAGCGATGAACAGATCGAAGTCAACGAAGAGCTGCGCCTGAAATACCGCTACCTCGACATCCGGCGCGGTGATGTGGCGCTCAAGCTTGCCAAGCGCCATCAGCTGATGCTGGCAACGCGCAAGTACCTGGACGAAAAAGGATTTCTTGAGGTTGCAACACCTATCCTTGGGAAATCGACTCCTGAAGGTGCCCGCGATTATCTTGTGCCTTCCAGAACATATCCTGGGACATTTTTTGCCTTGCCCCAATCGCCTCAGATCTTCAAGCAGCTGCTCATGGTCGCCGGGATGGACCGCTACTTCCAGATCGCCACCTGCTTTCGCGATGAAGACTTGAGGGCTGACCGCCAGCCGGAATTTACCCAGATCGACATGGAGATGAGCTTTGGGATCCCTGACGACCTCATGGAGATCATCGAAGGCTTGCTGAAAACGGTATTCAAGGATTGCATCGGACTCGATATCCCGACGCCGTTCCGCCGTTTGTCTCATGCAATCTGCTTGGAGAAATATGGCTGCGATCGCCCAGACCTGCGCTTTGGCATGGAACTGATTCGTCTGGACGAAATCGCTCGCCGTTCCACCTTCTCCGTCTTCCTCGATCAGTTAAAGGAGGGAGGCATCGTCAAAGGCTTCGTCGTTAAAGGCGGTGCCGATATTTCGCGCAAGTCAATCGAGGAATACACCGAATTTGTTGGACGCTTAGGAATCAAGGGATTAGCCTGGATGAAGCGTCAAGAGGGCAAGCTCTCCTCCAGCATCGTCAAGTTCTTTTCCGAAGACCTTCAGAAAGAGCTCATGTCTTTTATGGAAGAGGGAGATCTCCTCTTCATGGTCGCCGACCAGACCTCACGGGTCAATCAAGGGCTCGATCACTTACGCCGCAAGGTGGCCCGCGACCGCAACCTTATACCTGAAGGACGTTATGAGTTTCTCTGGGTAACCGATTTTCCTCTCTTTAACTGGAACGAAGAGGAAAACCGCCTTGCCAGCGAGCACCATCCCTTCACATCGCCCAACTTCGATGATCTGTCGCTCCTCGATACCGAACCGCTCAAGGTGCGTTCCTCAGGCTATGACATTGTCCTGAACGGCTATGAGATTGGAGGAGGTTCGCAGCGCATCCATAATCCTGAACTGCAGCAGAAAATTTTTGAATGTCTGAATCTGACCCCGGATGAGCTCAAGACCAAGTTCGGCTTTTTCATCGATGCCCTGTCTTATGGAACTCCGCCTCATTTAGGCATTGCTCTCGGGCTGGACCGTATTCTGATGATTCTGACCCAGACGGACAACATCCGCGACGTGATTGCCTTTCCCAAGACTCAAAAGGCCAGCGACCTGATGTTGGAAAGCCCTTCGTACGTTGCTCAGCAGCAGCTCAATGAACTGAAAATCGCTCTGACTGAGGATAATCAGCTCCCGCTGAACAAGGATGCAGTTCGAAATTAAACCGAAGAACACTGCAAATTTGTCAAATGGACTGCGCCAAAGCCCCGGGGTTGAATGATCGCAAAAGGCATTGTATTTACCCCCCAATACTATGCCTTTTGCGATCTTTCAACCGCGGGAGCTTTCGCGCAAGCACATTTGCCAAATTGGCAGTGTTCTTCGGTATAGACAATTTAGCGGCCATTTTGTAAACTCTAATGACTACTCGTAAGGAGGTTTATGTTTAACACTGATCGAATGCTGGCAATCGTTACCGCAGTAGCCTGCATGTTGGCTGCGTCGGTATCTGCCGAAGAGCCTAAGACACCTGTTCAGACTGATGCGAAAGGAGATCTTTCGCAAGACGAAATCAAGAAAATCTCTGCTGCCCTCGGACATTTCCTCGGGCGCAACCTCAACACGCCAGGCATCAACTTTGACCTGGATAGCGTGATGCAGGGGATGCGCGATGGTGCTGCTGGCAAGCCAGCTCCGATGACGGAGAAGGAATTTGAAGATACCATGGCGCAGCTTCAGAAAAGAGCCTATGAAAAACAGGCTGAAGCCAATCTGAAAGCGGCAAATGACTATCTGCAAGGCAATTCGAAACAGGATCATGTCGTCGTTGTCGAACCTGGCAAGCTCCAGTACCAGGTGCTTCAGGAAGGCAATGGGCCTGCTGTGGATTCGCATGGCAATCCTCAGATCAACTACACCGGAAAATATATTGACGGCACCGTTTTCAGCACCAGCGCCGATCTCGGCGGACCAATCAATGTTCCATTGGATCAGACTATCCCAGGTTTCAGCAAAGGGATCTCAGGGATGAAAGAGGGCGAAAAGCGCCGCCTCTTCATCCATCCTGATTATGGATATGGAACGATGGGTCAGCTGCCGCCAAACTCCCTTCTGATATTTGATATCGAAGTGGTCAAGGCTGAAGCGCCAAAATCCAGTGAATCCGATGATGAAGATCTTCTCCAGCTTCAACTCGATGATGATGAATCTGATGATGATGATGAGCATCACGATCATAAAGAAACAAAGAAAAGCTAAGCTCCTCTGGTTGTGCGGCTGACCGCCGCACTTTTGAGCGCGGCAGCTTCGGCTGCCGCGCTTCCTATTTTAATGAAGATCATCCTTTTCCAACCTCAGATCCCCCAAAATACAGGCAACATCGTCCGAACCTGTGCGGTAACCGGTTGCGATTTAGTCCTGGTCAGACCTGGCTTCAGCACCAGCAACCGCTGGCTCAAGCGTGCAGGACTGGATTATTGGGAGGGGGTCAACGTCTCGGTCGTAGACGACCTCGAGTCTCTTTTAGACCAGGCTCAAAACCATTTTTTCTTCTTTTCCAGCAAAGCTTCCCGTCGTTACACAGATGTCTCTTACACATCCAGCGATTGGCTGATCTTCGGTTCTGAAACCGAAGGCCTTCCTCAGACAGTTTTCGAGAGTTGGCCGGAGCGATTCGTTACTCTCCCCATGCTGCCTGAAGCGCGCTGCCTGAATCTGGCAACTTCAGTGGGGATCGCCATTTACGAGGCGTGGAGGCAGCAGGATTTTCCTTTACCTGCGTAGCAGGTAGAGCACGATCGAAAGCACCAGACTGATCAGAAGGCTGGTGGTCAATGGAAAGTAAAAGTGAAAATGCTCCCCTTTGATGGTGATATCGCCGGGGAGTTTGCCAAGATAAGGAATCGATCCTTTGAAATAGAGAAGGAGGCCGATTCCAGTCAGAATGAGACCGGCTATGATCAGTAATCGATCAAAAGGCGGCATCGAGCATGGTTTGATAGGTCTTTTTGTCGCGGACACCCACGACGCTTTTCACTTTTTGACCGTCGATGAAGAGCATGACGGTTGGAATCGATGTGACTTCATATTTAGAAGCCGTAACTTGCGCTTTGTCGACATCAAGTTTGGCGATGACGGCTTTGCCCGCATATTCTGCGCTTAGCTCTTCCATGAGCGGAGCGATCATTCTGCAGGGGCCGCACCAGTCAGCATAGAAATCTACTAACGTGACGCCTTTTGCGATTGTGCTGTCAAAATTGCTGTCGTCCAATGTTACTTTGCCCTCGGCCATAGTCTGTAGTCTCCTTTTAGTGGATCGTCTATATAAATTGTATCGCGCCTTGGCTCAACAGGCAAGCCTTTTCACGTACCTTGAAGGATTCGGGCTGATATGCTATCATGTTTTATTAACAATCACGGTGAATATGTCTTACAGCGTCTTGGCCTATTACCATCTTACGCCCATCGCGGACCCGCATGCTGAAGTGTCCGCCCAGAAGGATTTTCTCTCTCCTTTAGACGCGACATCGCGCATCTATGTTTCGGAGCAGGGGATCAATGGCCAGATGTGCGCCGCAGAGGCAGATGCGAAAAGCTACATGGAATGGATGCTCAGCCGGCCAGAATTTCGCGATGTGGCCTTCAAGATCCACCCCTATCATGAGCAGGTCTTTCCCCGTTTGACGATCAAATACCGACGGCAATTAGTTGCCTTCGATCAGGAAGTCGATATGGCCGCGCGTGCCCAGCATCTTGCGCCCGAGCAGTGGAAAGAGATGCTGGAGGCTGACGATGACCATCTCCTTCTCGATATCCGCAATGATTATGAGTGGAAGCTTGGCCGCTTTGAAGGGGCTGAAATGCCTCCCTGCGAAACTAGCCGGGACTTTGAGAGCTATGCAGAGAACCTGTTATCCCGGGTCGATCCCAAAACAAAGCCCATTATGATGTACTGCACGGGTGGTATTCGGTGTGAATATTATTCCTCCATCCTGAAAAAGAAGGGATTTGAGAAGATCTACCAGCTGCAAGGGGGCGTGATCGGCTATGGCCTCAAGGTTGGCAGCGACCATTGGCTCGGCAAGCTTTTCGTTTTCGACGACCGCCTTTCCATTCCTATCAGTGAAAAGAAGACCACCGTAGTTGGAGAGTGCCACTTTTGTAAAACTGCCTCTGAATCCTACTACAACTGCGCCAATATGGATTGCAACGGCCTGTATCTTTGCTGTCCAGACTGCCTTGAGAAACATGCAGGCTGCTGCCAGGAAAGCTGCCAGAGCGCGCCGCGTCTTAGGCCCTACCACCAGCAGAATCCTCACAAGCCATTCCGGAGATGGCATCACTACTTTGCGGAAAAACCTTCTAAGAATGAACAGTCTGGCTGCGAAAGCGGATCAGCTGCATGATGCGCTTCTGAGTATCGTCTAAGACTACCGTGAGGCCTGGTTTGATTCCCTCTTCGGAGAGTTCAAAGGCCTTCATGGTATTGCAGATGCGCCCGTCGAGTCTGACCCCAAGTCCCTGAATTCCCACCATATTGCCCCAGTCTCCGAACATTTCCAGAGTCATCTCACAGGCTGTGATGATGAAGAGCACCCGTTTTCCAGGATTGTTGTGGACGATGTCGAAGATTTTGGCCCCGATGTAATGGATAGTGGGAATAAAGAGAGGGATGGTTTTCTCAGGCAGGGCGTTGACGGCCTTTCCAATGAAGCATTGGCGGCAGACAGGGTGTTCAGGGTCATGCCTGCATCGATCAGTGAAACGTTCATCAGGGCATTCGAAGGGTTTGTGGCAGTAGGAGAAACCTATAACGAAGAGACTCTCTTTATCGGCCAGGAGCTCTTGAAAAGCCTCTATGCTGTCGACGCCATATAGGAAAAAATCCCCGTCGCGCTTAAAAGATTTGCCTTTGAACATGGAGCGGACAAGGGCGGCGCCATATTTGAAAGGATGGCGCAGGAATCCCTTCAGGATTTTAAATCCGTGGTCTTTTTGGATCATCCATTTGAGACTTTTCCACTTGAGATTGCGGGCCGTCTCGGGGGTCATGCCCGGCATGGAGGGCAGTCGGTTTAGCCCTTTGACAGGAAATTCCTGGGAGGCTTCCCGGGCCCCTTTTTCCCAATTGGCCTCGGCCTCCTCCCAGGTGGTCTCTTTCCATAACTTCAGCTTGTTCATTTATTAGATTCTAGCGGAATATTATTTACGCCGCCTCATCTTCTTCGCCAGGGACTTCACAGAGTTCCAGGGCAGTCGCTTTAAGGGATTCCAGTCCATCTGTAAATCCGACTGTCCGCATCAGTTGGTCGATGTAGGCCAGCTCCGATTGAATCTGGTCATTGGTAAATTCTAATTCGGCAATCTTCTTAAGTAATTCTTGCTTTGTCATTTGATTCCTCCTTGCACTTGGGATTTTCAAGACTTTGATTGGTTAGGTGCAAATGGCGTGCCAGTTCAAAATTCAAAAAATGATTGATATTTTTAAATTTGCTTTAACATAAGCTTAATTTAAAATTAATTGTATCTCTAAATAGTGGGGATTTCGAAATGCTTTAATAATTTAGGAGCGAAAGATGAAGACAAATTCTGTTGCTGCGGCTCTGGATCCCATCAACTGGCACAACGGTGTGATGCAGGCGATTAAAAGCGAGAATGAGATCAAACGCGGTTTTGGGGGTGTCATTTTTATTAAAATGCCTTTGCAGCTATCCCTAAAATGCCTTGCGGTTGCTACAGGTGTGGGCGCGTTGGCAAGAGAGCTCTTTGTCCTGATATCCAAGAGTGCCTTGTGCGCGGTGAAAATGGTCACGCATCCTGTGCGCGCGATCAAGTCTGCCAGGCCTGATCATGATAAACTCCCAGGACTCGCGAGTTGTGGGACGACAGCGCGAAGAGTCTGCGGTCAGGCACTCGGCATCTTGACCTCGATGTTGGGAGCGGTTTTCATATATAAAGGAGCTGAATTCAATGTGCGGGCACAAAAGAACTTGGGAAATATGCCAGAAACTAAAAATATTCCAAAGGTGGCTCCTCAAAAAGATGTCAGTCCCGCCGCCAAGGCAGGTGAGGCTGCACGGCATGCTGCTGATTTGGTAGAGAAGCTGGGGGGTGGAGAATCTCAAGCAGGGGCCTCCAAGGAGGTCATGGCGTATCTTTCCATTGATCCAGGAAATGGGGCCAAACCGATTGTAGCAGGCTTCCCAACAAGACAGGTGCGCAATGGACACGCCATGGTCGCCTCCATTCCACTGGGGCAGAGTGGCACCGCTTATCTGTCGCTTGTGCCCATCCATGGCGCCAAGGCCAGGACAAATCAATTTCCGAGAAAAGTGTCCGTTGTCAAAGCTACGCGGCAACCCAGAATACACACATCACCCAAAACCCCACCAGATATTTCAGCCCCAAAACCGGCTCAGAAGCCGCCAGAACCATCTCCAGCAGCTCCCAAACAGAAGGCGACTCCGAAGACCCCGCCCAAGCTCATGGGTGGCGCTGCTGCGGGTTTAGCTGATCAGGTCGCTGCGGCCGCAAGGAACAGGGTGCTAAAACCTGTGCAACGGCCGGTCGCTAATGGCGTCGCACCTGTTCCACCACCTCTTCCGCCGTTGCCCACACTGGCGGGATAATAATAGGAAGGCTCTGAAAAAGCCTTCCTTCAAATAGATTGTCCTAAAACGAGTAAAAAGAATAAAATCCTATTGCAAAGGCATATAATATGACTAATAAGATTTCTCTACTATATCCTGGCTTATGGCATGATCGCGCGGTCAACCTTATGGAGCAGTGCGCCAGAGTAAAGAGCAGCGCGCGCCCAATCAAGCAGGTAGCAGCCAACACGCTTGTGATGGGAACGGGAGCTATTGCCGGCGTTAGCCAGGTCGCCAAATTTGTCTTTGTCCAACCTGTGGGAATGGCTTTGACTGCGGCCATTGGCCTGGTGCGGGTTTTAACCTGGAGCGATTGTCTTTCTCGCGCTTATCGAGCCCTGCCCGGTCCGATGGATTGGCTGAGGACGGCTGGTAAGATCGTCGCTTACACATTGAGCATCCCTGTATCCGCCCTTGCGGCAGTGGGCAGTCTCCTCGGGAGCAAGTCCTCGCACCTTAATGTCCGCTATCAGAAGAAATTTATTTGCACTCCTCTGCAGAAAAAGTCCCTTAAGTCTCCTGTACAGCCGAAAGTAAAACAGCCACATTCAGAGACACCAGCAGCTCCTCTACCCTTAGCCCAACCACGACCTGTCGCAAAAGTGCACGTTCCATTAGACCCACCGCAACACGCGCCCAACCCGCCAGCTGCCTTGTCAGCTCAAGGTCCTGCTTTACCAGCGCCTTTAGCACAACCTGCAGTTGTCCCAGCTGCTGTTTTGCCAGCACCGTTGCCGCTGGCTCCAGCAGTTGCTCCACCCGCAGCGCCTGCCGCAGCACCTGTGGCGCCTGCCGCCGCACCTGTCGCGCCTGCCGTCGCACCCGCAGTGCCTGCAGCCGCACCTGTGGCGCCTCCTCCTGCCGTCGCACCGCAATCAGAAATTTTGACGATAGAGCGAGTCACCGCGTTCTTAGTTCCTCCTGCAATAGGACTGTACGCCGTGGGCAAAACGCTTTCCTTAGGAGCTTCGCTGGTCAAGTCGGCTGCAGGAGGAGCTTGGTCATTACTATCATCTGCGGCATCACTAGCCCTTCCGGCAGGTGTGAAAAATGCAACAGTGCAAACCGTGACACAGTCTTCTATGATCACTCCTCTTGTTCTTAATGTGACGGCAACAGCCGTCCCCTATTTGACACATGCAGCGCTTTGGGCCCTCAAAGGGACAGCGCAGCAGGTTGTTCAGAATCAATTTCCCGTAGCCGCTCCCTTCCTCAACGGAACACTCGCTTGCCTTCCGTAAAGTACCCGGGTTAAAAGCCCCGGGTTTTCTGTTCTTCGAGGTAAGGTTAGTATAAATAAATTTAAATCAAATTTACTATTAATTAATATAAAATTAACGAAATTTTAACTTTTGTTTAATTCTATTATTTTGTACAATAGAAATCGTTACAGAAAAAATTTTTCGTAACGGTATTAAATAAGGAGATATTATGTCAGTTAATAAAATTGATCCGCGCAATATGCATGACGCAGTCATGAATAAAATGGATCAGGTTGCGGTGCAGAAACGTTCTATCGCTGGGAAGATTTTCGTAAAAGCCCCAGCTCTGTTCTCTTTGAGTGTTTCAGCTCTTGTTACAAATGTAGCAGCTGCTGCAACAGACGCGTTCATTCTGCTTGGCAAACTGCCGTTGGCAGCAGTCAAGTATGGCGTGCTCAAGACGATCCGTGTGATCACATGGACGAATGCTTTTGAATCTGTCCAGGCAAAAATGCCAAATGGCAAGAGCCTTCTCGATTTAACAAGTAAACTAGGGGCGAAAGTAGCAGGAGTATTTTACTCTGTTGTGGGTCTTGTGTTGCCCACATTCAACCTGCGTCGCCAGGAAGAGCTCGGCAATTTCGTGAATCAGCGCAAAGCTGATCAAGCTGCAAAAGCTGCAAAAGCCGCCGAAGCAGCAAATGCTGCTGAAGCACAGAAAGCAAAAGAAGCACAAGAAGCTGCAGCAGAGGCAGAACGCCAAGCTCAATTGCTCGCCAAGAAAAATAAAGAACAGAAAGTGATCGATAATGCCAAAAAGGCTCATTCAAAAGCTGCTCAAGAAGCTGCCGATGTAGCTAACATGATGCTTCCAGGGTTCAAAAAAGAAAAAGAAGCGCAAAGAGCTCTTGGCCGCGTAGCTGCCAATGACGCAGCTGAGGTTATCAGAGTACGCGAACGTCTTAAAGACATCGCTTATCTCGAACAGTTTGCAGAAGCTCATCTGGCGATGGACGGACAACCTGTTCGCAAAGCCGGATTTGTCGTCAATGGCGAAGCTTATACCAACAAGCTGTTTGCCAAAGAAGATGAAAGACGCGCCGTTCGTCTTGCGGACATTGCAGAACTCGAGCAGTTCGCAGTTGCCGAAGAACTCATCCAAAGCAATAGCAAAAAAGAAGCTCCCAAAATGAGAGCTCTGCCAGATGATAGGTCTGAAGATGTTTTGGTAAATGCTCAGCGTCAACAGAACGAGCTGGAAGGGGATTTAGAAAGAATGGGCGCTTATCAGCTGAATGATGTTCATGCAGAAGATGCCATGAATGAAGCGCAACAGATTGCGGATGCATTCGCTGATCTGGAACGCTTAAATCCAGTCGCTGAAAAAGTTGCTGCTGCTCCAGCACCTACTGCTGCTCCAGCTGTAGTCGCTGTTCCAGCTAAGATTGCTACGGGTTATGCAGGTGGCAAAATGAATCCTTTTAACTGGAATTTGAATCCGTTCCGCAGACAGACAGCTGTTAGCTAATTAGAGTTAACGACTTTCTGGTCTCATAACACAACAGCTACCCTCTAGTAGCTGTTGTGTTTTTTTATTTCTATCGCTTATTCTTAATGTTCCAAAGATTTAGAAGGAGCGAACATCATGAGAAGGACTTTCCTGTTCCTGTTGAGCCTCAATTGTGCCTGCGCTGCGTTTGTGTTGGCCGAAGCGCAGGAAAAACCAAAAGAGGAACAGCCGGTAAAGAAGGAGCTTAAGGAAGAGAGTTCTGAGACTTCCCATTCCGTTGTCATCAACGGTGTCGAGATCAAGTATAAAGCCGTAGCCGGCACGATGCTGCTGAAAGACGACAAGGGCGATAACAAGGCGAGCGTCTTTTACATTGCTTACACCAAAGAGGGGGATAACCAAAAGCGCCCCATCACCTACTGCTTCAACGGCGGTCCTGGTTCCTCTTCTGTCTGGCTGCACTTGGGCGTCTTTGGCCCAAGAAGAGTGCAGATCGTCAAGGAGGGCGAGGTGTCTCCTCCGTATCAGCTCGTGGACAATGAGTACAGCCTGCTCGATCAGACCGACCTGGTCTTCATCGATCCGGTCTCGACGGGCTACAGCCGTCCGGCTCCTGGCGAGGATGCCAAACAGTTCCATGGCGTCGAAGAGGATGTGAAGTGGGTGGCGGAATTTATCCGGCTCTATACGACTCGTTTTGCAAGATGGGATTCGCCGAAATTCATCGCTGGCGAAAGCTATGGGACTACGCGGGCTGCGAGCCTTGCTGGCTATCTGCATGATGAGATGAATTTCTATCTCAACGGCGTCATCTTAGTCTCCTCAGTCTTAAATTTTCAGACGATCGACGACGAGAGCGACCTCGGCGCCATGCTCATCCTTCCCAGTTATACGGCATCGGCCTGGTACCACAAAAAGCTCTCTCCCGAGCTGCAAAAGGACCTTCAGGCTACTCTGCGAGAGGTCGAAACCTTTGTCAACACCGAATATGTCCTGGCTTTGATGAAGGGCGATAAGATCGATGACAAAACGCGCAAGGAGATTGCTCAAAAGGTCTCCCGTTATACCTCGATTCCTGTCCCCTATGTCGAAAGGGCTAACCTGCGCATCTGCGAGAAGCGCTTTGTCAAGCAGCTGCTGCGTGAGCAGAGGCGAATCATCGGCCGTTTTGACAGCCGTTATATCGGCATCGACCTCAACCCCTGCAACGACACAGCGCAGGATGATCCCAGCGCAGAGGCTATCTTCGGGCTGTTTACTGCGACTTTCAACCAGTACATCCGCACGGAGCTCAAGTGGGAAAAGGATGACCAGTACAAGATCCTGGCAAATGTGTGGCCCTGGAACTTCGGCAAAGACGCCACGAATAAGTACCTGGATGTCGCGACGACACTGACACAGGTGATGTCCAAGAACCCGCACCTGCATGTCTTTGTGGGCAGCGGCTACTACGACCTGGCGACTCCCTACTACGCCACCAACTACACCTTCAACCACCTTGGGCTCGATCCCACTTTGCGCGATCATGTGCAGATGGCCTATTATGAAGCGGGGCACATGATGTATCTGCATCGCCCCTCGCTCATCAAGATGAAGAGCGACCTGGCCAGCTTCATGCAGTCGACGCTGGAGAATAAGTGATTTTAAGGCAATTTTATACTCCTGAACTGGCGATCTATTCCTATCTTGTGGGTGACCGGGGGCGCGCCGCTGTCATCGATCCGACCCGCGATGTGGGAATCTATGTGGAAGCAGCCAGGGAAGCGAGAGTGGAAATTGTCGCCATTCTTGAGACGCATGTCCATGCGGACTTCGTCTCAGGAGCTAAAGAGCTTAAAAGGGCCTTGAATGGCAAACCGCTGATCTACGCCTCCCAAATGGGCGGTGAGGCCTGGACGCCCCAGTATGCCGATCATCCCGTTTCTGATGGTGATGAGATCCGACTCGGCGCTCTGCGTCTTCGCGCAAGGCACACGCCTGGGCACACTCCAGAGCATCTGATCTGGCTCTGCTTCGATGAAACCCGCAGCAGCGAGGTCCCCTGGTTCCTCTTCAGCGGTGATCTGCTCTTTGTCGGGGGAGTTGGCAGGCCCGATCTTCTGGGCGAGGAGGCTTTCCAAACGCTTTCCAGACAGCTTTACCAAAGCCTCTTTACCAAGCTTGCCGATCTGCCCGATTATGTGGAGATCTATCCCGCCCATGGCGCGGGATCGCTTTGCGGCAAGGCCATGAGCGATCGCACCACCTCGACATTAGGTTATGAAAGAAGCTTTAACCCCTCGCTTCAGCCTAAGCCTGAAGAGGCCTGGATTGCCGCTTTGAAGAATCAGATGCCCGCCGCTCCCCGCCATTATCAATTTGTCAAACGCCTCAATGTGGAAGGGCCTGCAGCGGAAATAGCCACTTTGGAAGAAATTGAAAAATTAGATTCTGGCAGCTTTATCCTCGACACGCGTGATCCCATTTCCTTTGCGGAGAGCCATCTGGAAGGGGCTGTCAATATTCCTCTCGCAGGAGCCTCCTTTTGCAATTGGGTGGAGATGGTGGTGCCTGAAGATCGCCCGATTGTGCTCATCGTGGAGAATAGTCAGACAGCTTTGGAACTTGCGCGCCAGTTCCGCCTGATGGGATACAATCTCGCAGGATATGCCTCTTGGTCAAAAGTGGGCGCTTTCAAGAAAGCGTCACTGCCTCTTTTCACGCCGGCACAAGTGTCAGCGGATCCAAAGCGCATGATCATCGACGTTCGCATGCCTGTCGAGTGGGCCGCAGGCCATATTCAAGGGGCGAAAAATGTGGAACTGGCCAATCTGCAGGATTTTTTAAAGGAAGTGCCGGTTGAGCAGCCGCTCGCCATGATCTGTGGAATGGGCTATCGCTCTTCCCTTGCTGCCTCGCTTCTTCAGTCAGCCGGATTTACCGATGTGGGGAGCGTGCGTGGAGGTATTCACGCCTGGCATGTTGCTGGATTGCCTTTGACCAAAAATTAAACCGAACAATGAATTATTCGGTAAAACCTGGGAGTTTGTATGTTAAAGATGAGCCATGCCGCCTTAGCGATGATATCGGGATTGATCTGGATGGCTGTCGGCTGTTCTCTCTTGTCCCTGGGCTTGAAGCTGCTGCTTGGAAATGATTCCGCAATGCCACTGATTCAAAGTCTGTCGCCTTCCCTTGGCGGCGCGCAGCAGGTCGCCCTGCTTTTGGTGGCCGTCGGCCTCTTTGTGGGCTATATGAAAGGCCGCCACGTGCTTGCAAAATCTGCCAGCAAAGGCATCGAACGCATCAAAACGCTTCCCAATCCCGCCAGCCTGGCCAAAATCTACAGCCCCGGGTATTATCTCCTCCTCGGCGGCATGATGTTCTTGGGCATGTCGATCAAGTTTTTCGGCATTCCCAGCGATATCCGAGGAATGATAGATGTTGCCATTGGTGCAGCCCTGATCCAAGGCTCCCTTGTTTACATCCGCTTTGCCATCGACAGCTGGCAGACGGCCTAGTACAGTTTGACAAAAGTTTCAATTTGACCAAAAAAGGAGACGTGGCCATGACTGCGACTGATTTCCTGAACTATTTTGAAGTCAAAATTGTGACGCTCGACTGTCCCGGAAATTGCTTGCACAGGATATCAGGCGGCATCGAACGCAATGAACTACCACTTGCACAATCCATCGCCCGCGATCTGTTCCGGGCGATCCATCCCTACCTGCCAGCCGCAGGGCTGGCAGCACCGCAGATCGGCATCAACAAAAAGGTGTTCATCTTCACCTATGACCGCAATCCCGACAATTTCGAAGTAGTCATCAACCCGGTCATGGAGCCTGTCGGAGAGAAGAAAATAGAGAGTTGGGAAGGGTGCCTTTCCGTTCTGCACAGCAAAGGGGTGAAGCAGCTGGCCAAAATCGCCCGATATGAGACCATCAAGGTCACCTATGTCAATTGGGAAGGCAAAGAGGTGCAGAAGCTGCTGACAGGATTTGCCGCCAAAGTTTTCCAGCATGAGCTGGATCATTTGAATGGCATCGTCAATATTCTGAAAGAGGGTGCCATAGTGAAAAGTTTTGCAACCGATAGCGAGCTGAAGGCCTTTATGGCACATACTAAGAATGAGGATGCCGCTTTTTATAAGAAACCTGAAGAGATCTCAGTTAAAGATTGGGCCACGGTCTTAAAGGCAGATTGTTCCTACCGGGCCCGTTTGTAATATTGACAAGTTAGGGTGCTTGCTGAGGACGATCATCCTCTAGCCTGTTTTGAGCAATAAATGCTCTCATTACATCGGTCAATTGCGCGCGAATAACAGCCTGATTCATTGCTGCATTTTCACCCCATCCAGCAGATTGAGTCATCGTATTGCGTACGACTGGATGGTTTGCCAGGAAGGTAACAATAAATGCGTACGCCTCTGTGACAGTACGGATGCGCTCATAATGGACTTCTCGCATAAGTAAGACATGAAATGCCCTGCGTATCCGTCCGGGGCCAGCTGGGATTTCCCTTGGAAGAATTTGATATCTTCCTTCTTCACCGCCCGTGACATCGGGAATAAGCGAGGGAAGAATTCCATCATCATTGTCCAAACTAGTGCCGTCGTCCTCATACTGCTGTTGGATCGCTTGCAAAATATAAGCAGGGAACCGATTCCCGATGTTTGGATCTCTTAGATTGATTCGTTCCCATTCTATTGCGGGTGGTCCAGCAGCGAACCAATGGCCTCTTGCATCTCCTGGTATCCCGGATAGCTGAGCACTGTTTTCTCCACCTCGAGAGGTAAAAGAGGGTTTGCGCACTTCTTTCACTTTTTCGGGAAGGGCTAATTTTGTGAGAAAGTCGATAACAACTGCTCCAGAATATCCAAGATCGGTATTTTTTTGCGTGTATTCTTCTTTTATAATTCTCTTCAGATTCAGACAAAAAGTGAGTTTTGTCTGTAATGAGGTCGTGAGAGCTGTCTGAAGATGCTTCAGGAACGCACTTGCCAAAGGGGAGTTAGCAACCAGAAGACGAATTTTAGCAAATGTCGTCGGGGTGAGCATTTGATCTTTAAAAGCAGCTGCCTGATCATTAAAATTTTTAGGAGCTTTAGGATCAAATTCGACGATTGTTGGTATTAGCATAAATAGCTGTTCCAGCATTTCTTTGATTTCAGAGGAATATATGATATTTTCCTGTTGATCAGGATGATGAAGGATTTTGAGAAGATCAATTAATCCATCATAGAGTTGCTTCGGTGTAGGATTTCCATTGTTCAGGGTTGGTTGAGGAGCTGCGACAGCTGCTACAACAGGTGGTAATTGGGGTTGCATTTTACATCCTTTTTTGATTTAAATCATTACGCGGCTTTAATTTTAAAAAAATCAGGATACTAATCCCATTGGCTAGTTTTCCTAGATCAGATTTAAGTTCCAAAATTATACAAAAAACAGATTTTTTTCACATTTTTTTCGAGAAATTCGAACGCAGGTTCTGATATGTCTGCTTCGTATATGTTATGATCGAGATCTGGCTAGATAGCGCTTCGTTATATTCAGCCAGATCTCTAGCATTTCATGACCAAAGGGCCCCCTAGGCAGTCGTAAAAGGGAAGTGGCAATTTTAGATAAGATATGGTGGACGGTCAAGTGACGCTGGATCAACTCTTTTCATAATGCGGTATAAAACGTGATGTCTTGACGCATAGCATTGGGGTAAAGGCAAGAGCGCATATTCTCAAGATTGTTCACAAAAGATTGTGCTGCTGGTAGAGCGACAGGATTTCGAAGGCTTCAGATATTTGCCTGCAGCCCAATTTTGCTTTAATGCGATCTAAATGAGCTTCTATTGTGCGTGTGGAGCGATGAAGGCATTCTGCAATGCGCCGCGCCGTTTTCACTTTTAACAGCATTTCGATGCATTCTCGTTCAGTTCGTGTAAATCGAACTGAGGGACTCAAGTCAAGCCCCGTTTTGTTGAGAAAATCGATCTTTTTTGAGGGAGGACACTCTTGCTGCAGAGCGGGATGGGATTGACCATAACATTGACCTAAAAGGCTTTTGGCATGGATAACATAGGGATCCATTGCATGGGACAGAGTTTTCCACTCTTCGAGAAAATAATCAAAGAATCGGTTGATCGAGGCAGAATGATTCAGAAACATGGTATTGAGCGGAATTTGACCGCTGGTGCAAGAGAGGGCCAGCAGATGGGCGTTTTCGCCATCTTTGCGGCAAAGGACAAGGAAGTTGTCCAAGCCTCCGTAGCGATTCTTCATGATCTGCTGGCTATGCTGAAACGAAGGCACAGGGATGTCTGCAGTGATGGTGACTTGCCTGTGGCGGAAATTTTTGGGATGCCAAAGAAGGGGTAGATGGAGAAAAAGCTGGTTGGAAAGATAATAATTTTTTACTTCGGCCTGATTTCCGATGAGCAGAGCATTCCCATCTGGCTTAGAAAAAATGTAGGTGAGATCATCGAGGCCAAATGTCTGTTCCAGAGGTTTGGCCAGTTTCTGCAAGCGATCAAAGCTGCGGCTGGCGTAAAAATTTAAGGCGTTCGTAATTTCAGTCATACCTACCTACTTATGATAAGGTGATCCTTTGGCGATCTCGACAGCTCGGTAGAGCTGCTCCACCAGCACGAGGCGGGCCAGTTGATGCGTGAAAGTGAGGGGAGAAAGGCTGAGGAGGGGGGAGTTTTGCCGCACGGTTTGGGGTAGCCCGTCAGGTCCGCCGATGACGAAGGAGAGGCGCGATCCTCCCGCTTCGATCTGGTCGTAGAGGAAGGCACTGAAGGCTTCGCTTGTCAGGAGCTTGCCTTGAGGGTCGAGGGCGATGACGCGGGATTCCTTCGCCAGCCATTCGAGGAGCTGGGCGTCGTTTTTGGCAAAGGCAAATTCGATTTGAAGGGAGGGTTTCAGTCTTTTTAGGTATTCGTCGAGAGCTTCTTCCAGCCAGGGCTCTTTGGTTTTGCCGACGCTGAGGATGCGGATCTTAATCATTTTTGATAAGTTTTAAGTGCCTTATCCATGCTTCGTTTGACGTCGCGTTCTTTGATCGATTCGCGCTTGTCGATGGTGCGCTTGCCTTTGGCGAGGGCGACCTTGACCTTGACGCGTCCCTCTTTGAGGTAGAGAGAAAGAGGGATTAGAGTGAGCCCTTTTTCGTTGATCGCTTCTTTTAATTGGGCGATTTCGCGCTTGTGCATCAGGAGCTTGCGCTCGCGCCGCTCGTCATGGTTATGGATGTTGCCGAAGCGAAAAGGGGCGATGCTGCAATTGAGCAGCCATAGCTCATTGCCTCTGTCTGTGACGTAACTATCGAGGAGGTTGCCGCCGTGATCCCTGAGGGATTTGATTTCGGTGCCCAGCAGACTGATACCGGCCTCGTAAGTCTCCAGAATTTCGTAATTGAAGGTCGCCTTGCGGTTTCCCGCCAGTTCGCCCGCTTTTCTCTCTTTTGACATGCATTCATTATACGGACACTTGACAATCCTTGTAAAGTTGCATATTCTTGATCATTTCCTACTCTAACCGAGGATCATGCGCATGAAATTCGTCATTGCGACTCAAGAATTTAATTACCTGATCTCCAGATGCCTCAACGTCGTCTCTTCCAAGATGACCATTCCCATTTTGTCCAACATCCTCATTGAGGCAGTAAATGACGAACTGATTCTGACTGCAACCGATCTGACAGTAGGGATACGCTGTTTTACAGATGCAAAAATCCTCGAAGAGGGGGCGACGACCCTTCCAGCCAAGCGCCTTGCGCAGCTGGTGCGCGAATTGACTGTGGCAAATATCGAGGTGACAACCCACGAAAACGAGGTCACAGAGATTGTAGCGGGATCTTCGCGATTTAAGCTGAATGGCATGAACAAGAGCGAGTTCCCCGCCTTGCCAGCCCTGGCAGAGGCCACGCAGTTTAAAGTCCCGCAGAAAGAGCTGAAAGAGATGCTTTTCAGCACCGCTTTTGCTGTATCCCGAGAAGACACGCGCTATGTGCTCACAGGGGTATTCCTGCACATCGCCAATGGCGAAGCCACCTTTGTAGGCACGGATGGAAAGCGTCTGGCCCGCGCGCATCTAGGCGTTAACATTGACTCAGGCTTTACCGCCAATTACATCATCCCCCTAAAAGCGGTCGAGGAGATTCAGAAGAACCTGAGCGACGAAGGGGATGCGACTATTTATCTCATGGCCGACAAAATCGGCATTGAGGCCTCTCAGGCCCTGATTATCACCAAGCTGCTTTCAGGCGATTACCCGGACGTCAATCGCGTCATTCCTGAAAAAAGCGAAGTGATCGTCGCCCTGCATCGCGAAGAGCTGATGACGCTGCTCAGGCAGGTTTCTCTATTCGCTGGCGATACCCAGAACCACTCCGTGCGCTTCACCTTCGCCGAGGGAGAATTGCACCTCTCTGCCAATGCCATGGAGATCGGCGAAGGGCGCGTCAGCATGCCCGCCAACTACCGTGGACCTAAATTGGAGATAGCCTTCAATCCGCACTTTTTCCTTGATATTCTGCGCCACAGCAAGGGAGAAACGGTGAGTGTCGGTGTCACCGATCCCTTCAATCCTGGAGTCATCATCGACAAGGAGACAGGCGCGACCACCGTGGCTGCAGCCAGCCCGCTCTTTGTTCTGATGCCGATGCGGCTCAGCGAAGAATAATGAACCTATCCTAATAAAATTTTTCGTCGCTTTTTGGGATTATTTTGGCCTAGATTCGAAGCAAATGATTGGGGCCATATTAAGTCAATATTGCCCCAATCATTTGCTTCGATGCTAGGCTCAAAAGAACCCGAAAATCGACTGAAACTTTTTATTAGGATAGGTTCATGCATGTCCGCTCGCTTTTCCTGCGCGATTACCGCCTCTATGAGGAGGCCTTTTTTGAATTTGCGCCAGGTGTCAATGCCATCGTAGGCCCCAAAGATCGGAAGAGCGT
>JAJFUZ010000208.1 GCA_021372155.1 Parachlamydia sp.
TTGATTATCCGAAAGTGGCTGAGAAATACAAACTCATTGAGGATACTATGCCGGTCGTAATCCTAACCTACGACAATCATGAAGGTGATCGTCGATTACAGGAATATGTAAAGAAACCGTCACGAGAGACTTTGCGACGGCTCATGCCCTATGTTGTAAATCTGAGCTATCGCGACTTTCGTCGTGACGAAATCAAAGAATGTATCGAGGAAGTCAGCCCTGGTCTTTACCGATGGATTGGGGGCTATGATGACAAAACGCATCGCGGGATTACAGACATCGTACGTGACCCCGCAGACCTATACGTAGGAGATGAAATATGAGAATCGTGGATATCAAAGTATGGGGCGACTACGCATGTTTTACTCGACCTGAATTCAAAGTCGAGCGGGTCAGTTATCCAGTGATGACACCTTCTGCCGCACGTGGCGTATTGGAGGCCATTTATTGGAAACCGCAAATCAGGTATTTGATTCAACGCATTGGGATACTTCGCCATCCTCACTTGGAGAAAGAACAACTCCCAATAGGTCGTGAGTGGTCGCTTCTTCGAAACGAAATGTCAAGCCGACAATCTGAGAGTGCAAAGGATTTCTATGTCGAAGCCGACCGACAACAAAGAACGAGTCTTGTGCTCAAGGATGTTGCTTACCGCATACAAGCATGGATTGATCCGCGAAATGGTGAGACAAACATCGGGAAACACCTCGACACCTTTCGTCGCCGCGCCGAGCGTGGGCAATACTTCCATAAGCCCTTTCTCGGTTGTCGTGAGTTTACCGCCGATTTTGAATGGCTTGGAGACAAACCTGATAATGATGAAACCATCAAACCAGATAGCAATCTTAATCTTCCGTTAGGGTCCATGCTCTTTGATACGGCATATATTAACGACTCGCAACATTATAAAATACATCCAGAAGATAGGCTAGAATTCTGGCGACATGAGTATGACAAAGCATGTGTAGCCGAGGGTTATGCCAAAAGATTTTTCTTTAATGCAGAGATCAAGAACGGTTGGTTGGTGGAGAAGGACAGAAGTGGTTTGCCACATTCTATCTATAACGAGATAAAGATAATGGAGGCCGGTAATGATTAAAGCACTGATCGATTCTGTTGCGCGATTCGAGAATGATAAGGTGTACAAGGAACTTTCGATTGGATATGAATACCGTCCTATCAATTGGATTGTTGAGATAGACTCATCATCAGGCAGCATAACACTTAAAGGCAAGTATAAGAATGAAATGATTCGTTCTGTTCCTATGCGCGCTGACAGATCCGGTAAAGTATCAAAAAATAATATCAAGCCAAACCTTTTTGTCGATAATGCGCGCTATGCCTTGGGCCTTGGTGATGAACAAACGACACTGGAAGCATTTAAGTCTTTTAGAGGACTACATGAGAATATGCGGCAAGAGCTAACAAAGCTTGTGGCATGTAATGAGTATCAAGGGGATAATCTTACAGATATAAAGAAAACAAAGTCCGAACTTGATAATATTCTTCGTTTCCTCAATCTTTCACTGCAAGATAGAAAGAACCGATTGGAAGGGGCGAAGAGAGAAGAGATTAATGGAGACAAAAAAGAAAACGAAGCTAAGAAGAAACCAAAGAAACAGACAAAGCAGAAGATACCAGAACCCAATGACCTTGTAGCTTTTACCACAAACGAGAGGTATCCTTTCGACGGAACATTCGCAAGACTTTACTGGAAGAAATACCTTGAGCAGGTTTGTTCCGATAAAGAAGGTCTCTGCTCGACCTGTGGTGCAGAAGGGGCGAAAACACTTCTCAGAATCTTGCCCTTTAAGATCCGTCTTTTTGGCGAACGCTGTCCGATGTTATCAGTAAATACAGACGAACAACAATCATTTGGGTCACTAGGGAAAGCCCAACTTGACAACTCGCCAATATGCATCGATTGTGCGGGTATGGCTGACCATCTGCTCAAGTTCCTTACTCAGTTATATAAAGATGATGAGGGTAAAGAGAAATCATCAGGCCGCTATGCTGTTGTTCTTGAACGTGATGAAAGGCAGGCACTCGGAAATCAGCTTGCGGTGTTTTGGACCAAAGAGCAGGTATGTCTCGATACTGGAGATGCGATGAATATAGCATTTGAGGATCTCGCGAAAGTTCCCATTGAGGATTTTGATGAGCTCCCAGAAGACGCCCCACTTGTGAAGGTAGGGCAATGCAAGGCGTTACTGGAGGCTCCCTTTGTTGGAGGGCGCAATGCCACAATGTTGCCCACAAATCGTTTCTTCCTTGCCGTGCTTTCACCGAACAAGAGCCGCCTTGTTGTCCGTGCGTGGCTGGAAACGGATATTGAGCCTATTCGTAAGAATATTAAACAATACATGGAAGCTGTCCAAATCGTCCACCCTGACGGGCGGGGTGTCTGGTGGCCGCCACTGCCAGCGATGTTGAAGGCTTTGCAATCATATACGAGTCTGAGGCAGAAAGGGAAAGAACGTCCACGCGTCGCAGCACTGGGACCTGACGTAACGCGCAAACTAATCCGCTGTATATACACGGGGTCACCTCCGCCTGAAGTTTTACTCACACGGGCAATAAGGTGCTTCCGTGTTCCTGATCCGCCCACCGATAACAGAGAACAAAAAGAGAGACAGATGCTGCGCCGTATGGCTATGGCTGCGGCTATGAAACTGGTTTTGACATACAATAAAGATGGAAAGGAGCAAAAGGCA
>JAJFUZ010000220.1 GCA_021372155.1 Parachlamydia sp.
CGAGATATCGGTCAATGTGCCAGATGCGTTATCCAGTTTGAAAGACAAACCTTTCCAAATGTAATTAGTCATTTCTTCTCCTTATTGGTAAGTAACTGCTCTTTGTTCTTGCCACTCAACGACAAGCTCTTGCATCAGCCAGGCGGGGCCGCCGCTGCGCTTCCACATTTCCTGTACCTCACCCCCGCGCCGTAGGTTGCTATCCAGCACAAGTCCTGTGCTATCGCCCATGTTCGGATCGGCGTCAACTTTAGCGATGATCTTCTCCACCTCTGCCGTTGGGATCTGGTACTTTCTCAGCACACGCGTAAAGATCTCGACCGATGAGCCATATTCGTCAGGAATGACCTCGTCGGCGCCGAGGCTGCACATGTGTTTCATCTCCCTTAAATAGCGGGTGCGCACGAGGATGTAGGCGCGAGGATTGAGATGGCGGGCGATTTCGACAATGCGGCCAGCAGCCGTAGAATCATTGATCACCACAGCGACCACCCTGGCCTCTGCAACGTTGACATGATGGAGCACCGATTCATGCGTTGCATCTCCAAAGTGGATCGGTTCCCCTTTCTGTTTCTCTAACTTGACCACCTCGGCATTCATATCGAGGATCGCGTAGGGAATTTTCCCCTCTTTGGCCGAACGAGCCAGGTTTTTGCCGCTGATGCCGAATCCTACGATCACGATGTGGTCTTTTCGTTGCTGATGCGCCTCTTCTCCTGTCCTTAAACCCGATTTGATGCGGACAGGAATTGGCAAGCGCAGGAGATGCTCGGCCATTTTTGGCGCAAGCGCCATCAGAGTCGGTGTCAAAGCCATGCTTAGGAGGGCAACGGCGAGGAAAAGCTGATACTGATATTCAGAGGCAAGCTCATAACCGATACCCGTTTTGGCCAGCACCAGAGAAAACTCACCAATCTGACACAAGGCGACCCCTGTCAAGACAACCGCCCTCAAGGGCATCCCTAAAAAGATCGCCGTTCCTCCAGCAAGCATGGCTTTGAGCGCTAAAATCCCAAAGGTCACAAACAGGATGACAAAAGGCTCCTGGATCACAAACTGGAGATCGAGCAGCATGCCTATCGACACAAAGAAAAAGCTTGTAAAGATATCCTGGAAGGGCAGAATGTCGCCGATCGCCTCTGTGCGGTAGTCCGATTCCGAAATGATGAGGCCGGCCAGAAAAGCTCCAAGAGAAAGAGAGAGTCCCACGCTGCTGGTCACCCAGGCGACTGTGAAACAGATCGTCAGGACGCTTAAGAGAAAAAGCTCGCGGCTTCTCGTTTTGGCGATCTGATGCATCAGTTTGGGAACCAGCTTCTCAGCGCTGAACAGGACCAGTCCAAGAACAGCAAGCCCCTTGCCAACTGTGTAGACAAGCTGCCAGTCCAGCGCCTGTTCTACTCCCCCTAAAAAGGGAACGAGCAGCATCATGGGAATGGCCACAATGTCCTGGAAAATCATGACCCCTACGATGATTCGCCCCGCTGGCGTGTCGGTCTCATGCTTTTCATCCAGCATCCTCAGCACAATCGCCGTGCTGCTGAGCGAGACCAGAAAGCCAAAAAAAAGCGACCGACCGATATGGCATTCGACGCACAAATAAGAGATCGCCAGGGTAGCCAGGACGGTCAACCCGACCTGCAGCAGACCCCCAACGAAAAAGAAGCGCCTGTACTCGATGATACGCTTGAAAGAAAACTCCATGCCCACCGTGAACAGCAACAACACGATGCCGAGCTGCGCGAGGATCTGCACCTCTGCCTCATCATGAATGAGTTTCAAGGCATGCGGCCCGCAGATCATTCCGATGAGAAGAAACCCCACTACATTGGGAAGACGGATGCGGTGGCAAAAAAGAAGCACGGCAATGGACATGCCAAAAATTTTGACAATGTCGGGCAATAAGGGAATATCCATTGCTGTTCCGCTGTAAGTTGCGTAAGATCAGATTATCACGCTCAGGCTTTTTTTCAAACTTAGGGATCGTAAAGAAATAACTTTTACGATCCCTTAGCATTAATTAAGACCCTTCGATCACTCTTTTCGGAAGCGCATCTATAGGCGCCTTTCCTCCAAGAATTAAAAAGGCATTGCATAGCTCGAGTGTGATCGGAGGCGCAATTTGCATCTCCAGTGATACGCACCCTGTCTGCCTGTCCAATTCCTGCTTGCGGATGCGATATTCTTCTTCAATCGCGTGGATGCGGTTGAAAGAAGGGCTAACTTCCACAAGAAGTTGGCCCCAGGCAGCAAAGAATTTTTTCAGTTCTTTACACTTGGCAAAAGCCTTACTTTGATGAAGGTAATTTAAAAGATCCACCATTCCGGGATATTTTTTTGGATTCAAAATCAGTTGGATAATGGCTTCTCGTTCAAGGGCAGGGGTATATTTTTTCAGTTGAGTAACATCGTCTACCCAAGAGAGCAATTTGGTGACATTGGCAATATTTTCGCTTCCCCATATCACCTCTTCCTTCAGTTGGATCAGATCTATTTGCTGCTTATCTTTCAATTGTTCCAGAAAGGCGTCGATCACGACAGTTCCAACAGCGTTCATCTCGCCCAACTTCCTGTCTATGTCATCTTTCAGCAATCGATAGGTCGCTTTGTGTTCTGGACTTTTAAATGTTTCAGTTTCTATTTTGCTAAAGAATTTCTTCAGCCTTTCCGGATAAAATTCGAGAATTTCTCCATGTTTAGGATGTTTGGCTTTTTTGCGCAGGAACTTCAAAACAGCATTCTTTTCATCCTGTTTCATAACCCTGTCATTGATTAAAATCTGGACAAGCTCCTCAAGACGCTGAACAGCAACTTGCGCCGTAATCACCATTTCCTCGCACTGAATAGCCGCCTCTGTTTTACATCCTGGAAAGGGGTTTTTGAATCCTTTATCGAAATTTCCTTCTGGAAATTCTACAAATACGTGTCTGACATGATGATACCACCAATTGCTGGACGGTGTTTTCATCTCATTCAAACAATACCGAGCTCTTTTGACTGCTAGATGATAGTCCTGCACGGCATTCTGCCATGCTTGTTGACCTTGTGTCCTGTAGATAATGTCTCGACCTGTGATCACTGCCGGTTGCATAGATACTCCAAAGTTAATGATAAATATGGATTAGCATAACCAATGCTTGAAATTAACAATAGATTTAAATAATTAATTTAACCAACGATCAAAACCAAATCCCGTTCCCGCAGGGGCTACAAAGTCCGGTCCCTCTTTTAAAGCCATGCTGAAGGGATTCTCCAGATAGGTAGAATGAGAAAGAAGTCCACAGGTCACAATGCTCGAAGGATTGACGCGCATTATCCGACCAGCGACATAAGCTGCTGCCATTTGTCCCAGTGGATGGTCCAGATAGGAGGTCACGACGATTTTTTGATTGGTAATGGATAAAAAGGGAGATTCATCCTGGACAGCGGGTTTGATAATCAGATAGGTTGCCGAAGAAACTGCCTGGATGGCTCTTTCAGATCCCTGATCCAATGCGAGCGCCACTCCCTGTTCCTGAATTTCTCTCCAGCTTATTGGGTCATAAGGAAAGGGATCCTCACAAAACTCAATGCGTTGACTATCAACCCTGTTGAGAAACGACTCAAACTGCGATTTTGAAAGACGGTTGTTGAAATCAAGGCGGACCTTGAGTTCACATTGTTGCAAGAGAGTCTGAAGGCATGGGACTTCAGCATCAATGTCCTGTCCAAGCTTAATTTTGAGGTGTGTATACCCCATGTGGATCAGATTTGGAAGATCATTTGGATTCCAGCGCACAAGATCGGGAATTAAAAATTGGCTGGAGGGAACCTCTAAACCCTCAAAGAGGTTTATGCCTTGAACGCGTGCCTTGGCGTCGATCCTGGCAAAATGGAGCGACCGGCTCGTCAAGGTTGTCAGACGGCCCTGCTGAAGCAATTCGAGCTGATGCTGGAGCGGAAGATCCCCTAGACTCTCCCAAGGGTGGCAGTCGGCATAGCCAATCCCCTCTGCGAATTCGAAGCGCAAAAGTGCCCCCCGGCGTGCATGTCGCCCATCTTTTGGCTGCAAAGTATAAAGACTATGGGTGACTTTCATTTTGAGCCATCAAGCGTTTCAATTCGGGAAGGATAATCTTGGAAAGAGGTGTGCGGGGCAGGGCGGGCAGGCAATGGACTTTGCGAATGCGTTCAAAGGGCAGCACGCGCAATTGAAATGCCGCTACTAAGGACTCGATCTCCTCTGGCATCACTCCTCCTGCGGCCAAGTGAATGGCGTGACCCAGGCGCGGATCTTCAACAGGCATAAGCGCAGTGTCCATTCTGAGCTGAAGCTCGAGCTTGAGCTCTTCCAGGATGCGCTCCAGGCGTAAGAGATCGCAGCTCTCCCCTCCGATCTTGACGAAGTTTGAATCCCTTCCCAGGACCTTCAAAAAACCTTCCACGATCTCTCCTCGGTCTTCCGTCGCAAACCAGCCATCCTGCTTGGGATCGAGAATTTCAAGGCGGCCATTTTTCACAAAGGCATAACAGGTGAGAAGGGCAGAGCTTTTAATGTTAATGCAGCCAGAGTCTGCTATCTTGACCTCTGCGTGAGGCAGAATTTTCAAGGGGGGCATCGTCTCCGAACCTGCTCGTGCGAGTTCTGCTGTCGCCACCTGAGAGGAGCATTCTGTCAGGCCATAGCTCGGCAACAGCTTCCACCTCTGTCCCACAGCTTGTTTGTAGAGCGGTTGCAGCAAGGCGCCTCCACCGATGATCACAGCCCGCAGGGATGACGGTGGAGCGAGATGGAAGCTGACCAGATCGTAGAGTTGGGCGGGTACTAGAGCCGTCAGCGTGGCTTGCGAATCATGCAAAGCTTGTGCAAAACGATAGGCATCCCATTTTCCAGAAGGACTTTGAACGACGCGGGCTCCGCTCAAATGCGCCCGCGCTTCTATCCCAAGGCCCCCGACATGAAAAGTGGGGAGCGGATTGAGCCAGACATCGCGCCGATCGGAGTGCAAAAAGCCGTTGACGGAGTGTGCAGAACATAAAATGGCCTGCTTGGATAGCGCCGTCCATTTGATCGCGCCGACGCAGGAGGCAGTCGAACCGGAGGTCGCAATCCAGACATGACCAGAGATATCCTTCACCTCCGCTAGCTGCCTCTGAATCTCTTCGATTTCACCGGGAGGAAATCGCGGATTCACAAGAATGGCATTGTCAGACGTCTGCCAGTCTAGCATTAGGGCAGACGCGGAAATTGAGCAAAGTTTGGCTTGCGCTTCTCCAGCATGGCCTTTTTGCCCTCTTGCGCTTCTTCCGTCATGTAGTAAAGCAGCGTGGCATTGCCGGCTAGATCGAGAAGACCCATCTGACCATCGCAGTCAGCATTGAGGGCCGATTTGACGCAGCGCAAGGCAAGCGGCGAATGCTGCAGCATCTCGCGGCACCACTTCAATGTCTCCTCTTCTAACTTTGCCAAAGGCACGACGCAGTTGACCAGCCCCATTTCCAGAGCCTCCTGCGCGGAATACTGCCGGCATAAGAACCAGATCTCGCGCGCCTTTTTCTGGCCGACGATGCGCGCCAGATAGCTGCTGCCCAGTCCCCCATCGAAAGAGCCCATCTTAGGTCCCACCTGCCCAAAGCAGGCATTGTCGGCCGCAATGGTCAAATCGCAGACGATATGGAGAACATGCCCTCCGCCAATGGCATACCCTGCCACCATCGCGACGACAGGCTTAGGCAAATAGCGGATTTGCTTTTGAAGATCGAGCACATGCAATCCAGCAGCACCTTGCGTGTCGACATAGCCATGCGCCCCTCGGACACGCTGGTCGCCACCGGAGCAAAAAGCCTTGTCCCCTTCGCCTGTCAGAATGATGACCCCGATCGAGCCATCTGTGCGGCAGTGCTCGAAGGCCTCCTGCATCTCAATGACCGTTTCTGGGCGGAAGGCATTGCGCACCTCGGGCCGGTTGATGGTAATCTTGGCCACTCCATCGGCAGTCTTGTGCAGCTTGATGTCTTCATATGTTTTAATCTCCTGCCAGGTCAGTTCCTGCTGGTGCATAGCTTTTTCTCCTCTAAGAATTGGTCAAGATATTTTGTGAATAGGTCTGGGTTGTCCCAGGGAACGCGATGGCCAGCTTGCGGGATAATACGATGCAAAGGGCGGGCGCGCGCAATCGCGGCATATTTGGCATCGCACTCCCCTGCCATCCATAGTTGCGGCACTGGACAGGCATCAAGCCGGCTGGAAAGGTCCTCTTGCAACGATTGGGAAAAGCCCAGGATTGTCTCCGCTAAAAGAGGACGCGCGAAATCCTGCTCATGGCGGACAAAGGGTTTGTTTTGCAGAAAAATGGATTGCTCATTCCAGTCGCGCATCAATTGTTTCCAAGGATCCACCAAAGGGTCATGCAGGAAGCGTTCGGCCCATCTTATGTCCTCCTTTGCCTTTTTTGCTCTCTCTTCATCGGTTTTCAGCCCAGATTGTCCCGAAACAAAAATAGCGCTCTGCCAGAGCTCAGGCGCGTCAAGGAGGGCATGCATAGCCAAACGCGCCCCCATGGAATATCCCAGAAGAATCCTCGGTGCTTGCGATGTCTGTTCGGCAAAAGCATTAAAGGCCTTGGCCCACTTCCACATTCCTTCTTTAGGGGGATGGATGGACAGAACATCAACGGCAAAAGCATTTAAAAAGTTCCAATCTGCCGGCAAACCCAGAAACCCGTGCAAGGCGTAGATCATCCCAACGCTCCAAATTTATCCCAGAAGCGTTTGGTGGCCTCTTCATTGGGAACAAGTTCTATAAGCAGCTGTGCCTGTTCGGAGATTTTGTCGGGAACATGCGTCCAGCGCTGATACGGAATCTCCCAGAGAGCGGCAAGAGGCTGAAATCCGATCGAGTGCTCATTCTGAATCTCCTTATCGAGCTGCATGCGCTGAAATATCCTGCCCCCTCCGTTGTTAACCACGACCACTTTCGCTCGCAGCTTGTCCAACTGCGGCAAGATCCACCAGCCTCCAAGATCATGCAGTGCGGTCAGGTCGCCCAAAATTGCCCAATTATCCTCTTGTGTCCTACTGAGACCAAAGAAGGTCGAAAGCTGTCCGTCGATGCCGTTTAATCCACGACTTGCCCAAATCTGATTGTGAAGATGGCTGCGGCTGGCTGCCATGTTCCAGTAGCGTATTGGTAGGCTGTTGCCCAAGAAGAGCGAAGCCTCCTGAGGAATCAGATTGGAAAGGGCATGGATCAGGCTGGGCTCAGCAGCAGGTTCCTCCGCATAAAGCCCCTGGAGATGCCTCCCCAATTCCCGATCGAATGCTTTCCAGGCGGCAAATTTTTCAGACGCGATCGAATAACCGGGTTGATACTGACCAAAAAAAGGTTTCAACGGCGCACAGGCGATGGGCCCCCAGCTTAAGCACGAATAGGGTTCCTCATTGATGGAAAACACCTGGATTTTCCCTTCGCGCTCTTCCAGGTCGCGCCAATAGCGCGGTGTGGGCGCTCCACCAATGCGTAAAACGCCATCGATGGGATAATTCGCCTTTTGAACATAGTGCCAGAGCTTGTCGACACAAGAGATGGAAAGCGTCGCAAGACGACGATCTTCCCTAAGTCCTGAAACTGCCTCCAAATACACCGGAGCACATAAATTGAGCAGGAATTTTGCGACAGCTTCTCTGGCATCTGCCCTCAGCGTGCCCACCGTCACAAAGGGAAAACGACAGCGGTGAAGGAAAAGATCCAGCTCCTCGCCAATACGCTTAAGCTGCCCTTCATCCACTCGATCGCCCATGGAATAAAGAGGTCCCTTAATAAGCTGAGACTCGTTTGTCAGAGTCTTGGGCTCCTCCAGGCAGACATTCAGGTGAAGCGGACGACAGCGATCCCAGCTGCTGAGATCAACCGGCTCCCCATCTGCCACGTCAAGCTGACAGGGAGCATATTGTCCAAAAATTCCCGGCTGTTCCGCGCTTTGCGGAGCATTTGTTCCTCGATAGTTGCGCGGACGATCGGCTGTCAGCAGAACGAGCGGGACATGTGTATAATAGGCCTCCATGGCTGCAGGCAAGAGGTGGGCAACCGCAGTACCAGAAGTCACGATGACCGCAGTCGGACGCAATGACCTGCGACTGCGCCCCAAGGCAAAAAAGGCAGCGCAGCGCTCATCGTTGAAGTAGTAGACATTGAGGCTGGATTCATGCTTCAGGAGTGATACAAAAGAAGAGTTTCGTTTGCCGGGGGCAATGCAAAAGTCGGTCACTCCATAGGCGATCAGCTCTTCCAGGACAGAACAATCAATCCTTTTAGCTACAGTTTCAGCCAGCGTCATAAATGCAAGATCTCCTTCATCGCTTTCAATTTTTTCTGTAATTCTGCCCATTCCTGATCCACATGGCTCTCCTTAACAAAGCCACAACCTGCGCCGAGCATCGCACTCCCCTCGCGCCACTGCACATTGCGGATAGCCACTAGACAATGCCCCTCATCGCTTCCTCCCCTCTTCCAGCCTGCAGGCGCCCCATAACGCCTGCGATCGCATCTTTGCTGCATTTTGAGCAGCCATTGCTGACCCTCTTTTTTCGGATAAGCCCCAAGAGCAGCTGTGGGATGAAGGGCTTGCACAAGCGTTTCAAATGGGAGGGATGTTTGCCTGGAAAGTGTCAAAGGTGTCGAGATATGAGCCAGATGGGAATAAGGAAGCAGGGAAGTACCTTCGCGGATGACCTTCCCATAAGGCGAAAGCGATTCCTCAATCCCTCTGACAACAATCTCATGCTCCTGCTTTAATTTTGGATCACCTTCCCAATGCGTATGATCAGTTTCAACTGTTCCGGCAATTGCCCAAGTATCAACTCTCCACTCATCGTATTGCTCCTGCTTGAAAAGATGCTCAGGTGTCGCTCCCAGCATTCCCTCTCTTTCATTCCAGAACCCGTACAGGAAAAGTGGAAAATGGCTGGCCATCTTCAGACTGGAAGCCAGGCAGGCTTGGATGTGAGCTGGTTTAAACCCCTCGCATCGCTCAAAAGCATAGGGCACTCCTTTCTGCACTTTCCCCGCGCCAATTTCTTCGGAAAGATCGGCGCATTGCTCGGCAAAGGATTGTTTATCTGCAGGTGACCAGCCAAGTGATGATGGCGGCAGAAAAGTGGGTAGAGCTTGCGCAAGCTCAGCGATCGTAACGATCCTGTGATGCTCAAAGGTAAGCCATGGCTTTTGATCAGCTAAAAAAAAGTCTGGAAAATAGAAAGAAAAGGGGCTTTGAGGAGAAGGTTCAGCTTGCCAACTCTGTGCTCCCCAGCCAATTGCCAGTTGATCACCTTCAAGGCTGATCAGCCCTCCCGATTGCCAAAAATCGCAGTGAAACAATTTAGCAGAATCCATGCGAACATCTTAGAGCGCTGGATCTTAAATTCAAAGGAAATGCGCAAAGCGAACCATCTCGATGACTATGCACAAAACCTCTT
>JAJFUZ010000023.1 GCA_021372155.1 Parachlamydia sp.
TCTTTGGTGGTAAGCTCTGAGCAGAGGCTATAGACAGCAGGCCCGATTATGAGCTCGGCAAACGCGATTACAAGAACCGCTCCCATGATCAGCAGAATAGGCATGGGCAGTGCCACATAGGCGCATGCCACTGCAAGGCCACCAAAAGCCGCCGCTGTCATCCCAAAGGGGATCACAATGCGGAAAGGAAAATGGCCAAAGCCACTCAATCTTTGGCATAACCCATTCATTACGGTGCCAAAAAGAATAATCACGGCCGGATTGATGCTTTGCAAGACGGCTGGAGGGACCGGGATCCCTAGCAGGGCCTTGGTGGCGTGCCGATCGCTGAACAGCATGAGCGATGAGCCCATCTGCTCTTCTGCCGCAAAAAAGAGGGCAAGACCCATCAGATAGAGGAGGAGCCTGACCAGCTTCTTGCTGTCCGTTTTCAACAGATTGAACGCCACGTACCCGACCGCCAGAAGGCAGATCCAGGGCACAAATGGCAGGACATGACTCTCGTAGATTAAGCCTTGGGAAACACAATAGACTCCCAGAACTAACAAGAGAGCCATGGAGAGCCAGGCTTTCTTCGGTTGCCTCCTCTCATTTTCGCGACCCTTCCCTTCCAGAATAGAGCCAAAAAACTGCAGGGTCAAATTCCCCATCAGCATACCGATAGCCGCCAAACCAAAACCATAATGCCAACCAAAATGCTCTCCGATGAAACCGCACAGGATGCTGGCCAGCAGGGAGCCCAAGTTGATACCCGCGTAAAACAGCGTATAGCCAGCCTCCCGCTTTGGGTCCTCATCCGCATAATAGAGGCTCAACAGCGCGGAAAGGTTCGTCGAAAAGAGGCTCGACCCGACAATAATGAGCGCAAGCGCGGGGAAAAATACCGTGGAATGGGATCCAAGCGCCAACGTGAGATGACCTGAGGCGATGAGCCATCCCCCTAAGGAGATGGCCCGCCGCAATCCTAAAAACCGATCTGCAAGCATGCCTCCAACAATCCCACTCAGTTCCACCAGCCCTGTGTAGAGGGCAAAGACCCCAAAAGCCTGGGCATCGTTAAAATGCAGGATGTTGATCATGTACAGCACGAGGAGCACGCGCATGCCATAAAAGCTGAAACACTCCCACATTTGAACGGAAGCAATCAGATAGAGCGCTTTAGGCTGTCGCGTCATCGTGCACCTCCTTTGCAGGCTTCGCCCAAGGAGCTGCAATAAATGTGATCCAGCCATAAGAAAGTCTCTTTGCATTCTTTGATACAGTTCATTTCTACAGCCCGTTCGCAATAGCTCTCGATCTCTTTCCGGGCTTCGGGGGAGATATCCTCTAAGCCTTTCCGCCCAGGTTCGAATTGATCTCCTTGAGCGACCTCAGCCAAAGTCACCTCTCCCAACTCATGCTTTTGCAAGCATCCAGCCAGCTGCTCGCTCCCCAGATGCGGAGGAACAATCCCTTCAAAGACCACGACAGGGGTCTCTGCAGAGAATTTTCTTACCTCCTCATCGGAAACGCGGACAAAAGCTCCGTCCGCTCCAGCACGATAGAAAAGAGAGGCGATCGGCTGGGCGTCTTTAGTAACCAGCCACTTCTTGACAACGATGAGCGCACCCCGTTCGCGCAAGCGGCACAAAACCGCCTTCATGCTATAAAACTGACAGGCACGTGCGATCGGATGAACACCCCGCCTGGAGGGAATCCTCTGAATCAAATCCAGCATCGAAGATAATAGACCGGATTGATTTCCAGGAAGAGAAACGATTTGGCGCACCTCATTTCGCAGGAAATCGATGGAGAGTTCCGATAATTGCCCCTGGACGAGATTGATGATGCTGCTCTTAACTTCATTTTGAAGCGCGATCTTCCCTCCTTTGGCCAATCTCTCTAATCGACCGATCTCGATTTTTTCTCTCACAGCATCGATGGGCATTTTAGTAAATGTCAGCAGATGGCACTGCAGCAAATAGGCCATCTCCTTACTGATCCCAATGCTGCGCACCTTCTGATTAAAGAAATTTTTGACCGCCCCGTCTGGAGAAATCTTATGCAGCAAACATTTCTTTTGCTGAGGCAACCTGTTGTACATTTCTTTCATCTCTTCATTAACTCTCCTGGCTACCTCTTGCAACTGATTTGCTTCTGACGCAAATCTTTCCGATGTAGCCAAATCTAAAATTTTGAGAGCGCGCAGCTGGCAGCCTTCATCGCCCACTAAGGCATCAAAGGCGGTCAGCCTTTTCTCTTTAAATGCACGCAAGCTCTCTTCGAGATTGCTCATCAAGAGCGTCATGTAGGCAATTTTTTCTTTATCGCTCAGCTGATCCTGTTCAGCTAATTCTTGTAACAACGCCCGCGGAAAAAAAACTTCGGGCAAGGATAATGACAATGGGGCATCCATAATTCCTCACAATTAAAATATTTTATTTACTAATGCGTCGTAGAGAAATTCGAGATAGCCGCTTCAAAGCACGAAAATGCTCAAACGAAACGTGACTCTAAATTTCTACGACAAAAAACTAATTAAAGGGAAAAAAGGGCAGCAAGTCGAAGGCCCATAAGCTTCGATTGCATGAAGGAAGGAAGAACTAGAGACGACACTTTTATTAACGACGATGGAGGCGATTGGAATCGCATAACCTGACTCCTTTTGTTTATATTGTTTGCAGGTTTACTTATTATATATAAACAGGAAAATTCTATCAATCATTTTTAAGCAATATGTGAAATTGGCCAGCCATTGCTCATAGTCATCTGAGGAACAACCTCGTTATCACGTTGTAAAGAGCCTTTTCCTGCACAGGCCCAAAGAATATTCCGGACCTTTATCTATGGCTTAAAAAGTTCTTTCGCTTTTTTGAATTTTTTTCCATTTTCTATGGCAAATGCAAGCCTCTCATATGCGCCAGGCTTGTTTTGGAAATAATCTTCCCAAGCTTCCTCTAAGACAGCTTTAGCTTTATCCATTTCATCTAATTTTTTCTTAGTTTGAGGATCCAGGTTTTGTTTAGTCTCTTCGTATATTTTTCTCATTTCGTGAAGTTCTCTTTCAGCTTCCATGACTTCCGAGATTAAGTGATCGCGAGTTCTTTTGTATAATTCATATTCCTGGTTGGTTAAAATCGCCTGTTTATCTCCGCGATAGTCAAAAATACCATTAGAAGAGATTACAGGTTGCCCATTTTGAATTACTTTTTGCGCAATTCGCCCTTCTTTTACCAAAAGTTCGATCTCCCGTTCCGCTTTTTGAATATGGCGATTGTATTCAAATTCTTCTAGCGTAGCTCGTTTTTTTTCAAATTCATCTTTTGCCCACTTAACATTTGCAAAATCCTTTTGGATTACATTTTTCACTACACCCCGAGACAAAAGTTCTCTTCTTCGATTTGCATATATTTGCTTAAACCGATCTTGTCTTATCCTTGCCTCTCTTGCATTCCTTTCGAAAGCCGCTTGCTTTGCCGAAAGTGAGTCAACGCGCCGTTTCGCGACCTCATAGGGTGAGTCAGGCGTTTTTTTCGCCTCAACGCTCTGCTGCGATTGATTTGCTAGACTTGTTAGAAAAGCTGCAGCTGTAGCTTGAGTCTCTTCAGCTTCTGCCATAATCTTGGCACTTTCTTTTTGCTTCGCTTCAATTTTTGCAACATCAAGATGTTCGCTTTCTAAAATAGCTCTAAATGGATCATCTGGTGCTAATGTAAATTTTTGTGACTCTGTTGATTTTTGTGACATCTTACTAACAATGGGCTTTTTTTCAAGCTTTGATTGATCCGCAACTAGCTGCTTGCTCGCTTCCTTTTCCTCAGCAGCCCTCTGCTTGGCTATAATATCCCTTATCTGATCATCGTAAACTGGATCATACTTTTCATCTCTGTTTCGGTTGAACATTTCCTGCGTCTCCCACTGAGAGAACAAGGTTTCTTCATAAAAATTCTGTCTGCTGAGGGCTGCAAGATCCCTCGTTTTAATAAACTGTTTAAAAAAGCGATGCATCGGAAAAAGAACACGATAGATGTGAATGATGTTGACGACATCTTTATGCAGCAGGAAAAAGGGATCCTTCACATTGAGATCTTTCCGATCCCTCATGCAAGGGTGAAAGACGCGATCACATTCCCGCCCATAATGCACATGGGCAAGAACTCGCAAGATAAGGGCACTTCTCAATGCTTTGAGAATATGATTTACGGCTATATCATTTAATACTTTTTGTTTCTTAAGCTCTTCCAAAATGACGAAAGGATTCCGCTCAGCCACAATCCCAACATACTCGGCCAATCCCACTACTAAGAAGACGGGCAAACGTAACAACTCCATTTTGATATCAAATTCTAAAAATTCTTCTTTATCTCGACTCATGATCGGTTCAAATTGACGCAAATGCCCCTCTATCAATTCTAAAACCATTTTTTTGCGGAGCGTCAGTTCATTTTTCGGGTTAAAAGAATCTAGAATGACTTTCATTTCAGTTACATATTGCTCGTATAGAGGATCTCCATAGCCGCTGGCGGCTCTCAATGCGTTGGACAAAATCAAATCGCTATTCGCCGGAGATTGAAACTGAGCAAGCCCACTGGGAGTTCTGATTAATTCCTCATTGCCCCCTTTTCCAAGGGGCGTATTGCCTCCTTCATCGAAACAAAATCCTTTCGGCGTTGGACTTACCCGACCATGTTGAAGGAAGTTGAAGGGAGTTTCACCCAGGCAGATCACACGAATTTCAAAAAGTTTGGCCACTTTTCTAGCATGTTCCAGATTTTCAGGTGAAGCATTTGCCATTAAAAAAGCAAACTCCAGATCGGAATAAAGCCCCATAATCCCCTGCGCAATCGATCCCATAAAAACAGGCTTGAGAGGGTTTGATGGAAAGCCCAGAACAGGGTAGATCTCTTCAAGCAAATCTTTTGAAAAGTCAGTCATCATTCCTGAAAAGGTTTGCAGAACCTTCCCGATCCAAGGCCGATCATCAAATACAGCACGGATGAATTTAAGATCTTTTCCTTTGGTAATCTTTAAATAATCATCAACCCAAAAATCTGGTTCTGCATATAAATAGCGAATCGTGGCGAGTCTTTTTCGCCGTTTCATATAATCGTTTGGATCCAGAGGGGATTCCAACTTTTTACCACACTCGATCTCCAAAAATCTCTTCTCAACATCTGTCATCAGGAAAAGCAGAACATCGCACCTTTTGGTATCTTGTTCGCATAGAGCCAGGGCACCATTGAAACATTTTGCCGCCAACGTCCACTCTTCCGGCTTTTTGGATGGACGCGGTTTAGCAGATTCCCGTGCCAATACGGCGCATCCGATATCTTTCAAAGCATCGGAAATTTCAAGGGGA
>JAJFUZ010000239.1 GCA_021372155.1 Parachlamydia sp.
TCGACGCCATTAGGGTTGCAAAGGATGCCGACCTTCTTGAGAGCCGTTGCTACCATCTCTGCGACAACCTTGGCGGTCGTGTTTTTGACATAATAGGTCAGGGTAAACTCAAAGCTGATCCTCTTCCCATCGATCACCTTGTCGATAACGCCATCGCCATTGCTGTCGTACCATCCCGCCTCCTCGAGGTTTTGACGGGCCTTTTGGGCATCGTAGGGAAGCGGTGCAACCGTAGAATCGTAAGAGGGTGAGTCGTGGAAGAAGGGACCCGTGACCTCGATTCCCATGCCATGCAAGGCTTCCCGGATGATGCGGTTGCGATCGATCGCCATCGTGAGGGCCCGCCTGACACTGGCTTCTTTGAAAAAGGGCTTGGCTTCGTTCCAGCCGATGTAGGTGTATCTGCGATCCAGATAGTCCAGCTGTTCAATGGCCTGGTCCTGTGCCTTCTGACTCTGATAATTTGCACTCTTCTGGAACTGCTCCCATTCGAGTTTTTTATCTGGCTGGAGCGAATAGGTATCGAGCGCATTCCCTTGAAAATCCTGCCAGATTGAGTCTGCGCTGTCTTTGATCGTCACCTCCATCGCATCCGCCAGGGCTGCCAGAGGAAGGTAGAAGTCGGGATTGCGTCTGAAGCTCACCTGTCTCTCGGTCATACCCTCGAACATCCAGGGACCGCAGCTTGGAATGATATTCTTCGCCCAGTGCTGCGCAAAATTCTGCGCCCAGACTGAGCTTGTGCGGTAAGTATCGGGGGCATTATCGTCTTCAAGGATCTTTTTGCCATCGGGAAAGTATTTGTAGACAAAGGAGGCAAGTGGCCGTACTCCACCCGTCAGCAGACGGGCAATGTAGCGGATCCGCTTCTCTTTTTTGCCCTCGATTTCGACCTCCTTCGCTTTCCAGCGCACAACAAAGGTCAGAGGGTCGAGCACTCGGATCTCTTCGATATCTCCAAAATAATTGCGCTGCGCCACCGCCCCAGGCGTCTGGTTATGGGGGTTCATCAGGGCGTCAAACCAGAATTTGAAATCTTCGGCTGTGACCGGATGCTTTTTCAGAAAGAAGTCCGAGAGATTGACATTTTCAGAAAAAAAATCCTTCTGCAAAGGCTGCCAAAAGAGCCCCTCGCGAAGATGCACCCAGAATTCAGGAACTCCTTGGACAGAGGAGGGCCTCTCTTCCATTTTCAGTGCCAGATCGGGAGAGAGCGTCTCATATTTGCCAAACTCCTGTTTGGCGACACCTGCAATGCAGAGGCCAATCCAGTTACTCACTTCCGCCCAGTTGCTGAATGGGTGCAGATTATCGGGACGGCCCAGGGTCGCATGATGAAATGTCCCATGGGGTTTGAAATCGGGACCAAGCATCGTGGGCAGCGTCTTTTCAAAGAAGGGATCCGGAGTTAAAAGGTTCGGGAGAGTGGCGTCGATGTGCTCCCGGCGATCGACAATCTGCTTCTTGGACTCCTGCGCTGAGGCAGCATTCATGACCGGATGAGCCACATCGCTTCGGAGAGTGGAGAGCTCCTCTTTGATTTGCTGCATATCTGAACGAACAGCTTTGACATCCTCTTCCAAAAGCAGCGAGGACCAGTAGAGCATCGCCATGAATGCGAAAAGTCCCAGGGCCAGCACAAAACGGAAAATGTAAAGTCCAATCGGCTCTTTGGTCATAAATTGTGTTTTACATGACCATGGAAAAATGCGCACGTATTATCAGATTTTTAATGGAACAGATTTGTTCGCTTTTTGCAGCTTTTCATCAACCAGCTGCTGCACCTTTCCCTGCTTCTCTGCAGAAAGAATCTGGGATTTACCCACATTCTTTTGGAGGGCAGTCTCTAAATCGGTCAAAATTTTGCATATTTTGGCAATCTCTTCTTCAGATTGCGTCCCTAAAGATAAGCGAATCTTGTTAGGGATGCCGCAAAGAGTCGATTCATTGTAGCCAAAACTGTCTCGGATAATCATTTGAATGCCTTGACGGCGAGCTTCGGCCACAAAATAGGCCATTAGCGGATCTTGAATACTGATTTCGCTTAATTTGGGGTAGGTAATTTCCAGAAAGTATAATTTTTCATCCATCTTTGGGGTTAATTTGAGAATACTTTGATCAGTTCTTAACTTTCCAAGTAAATTGTAAGCATAGTCTGAGTTATTATAATGTAATTTTAGATACTCATCGATTTCATAATCAGCATTGCGATGGAAATGGCAGATAGCCTGATAATCCAGCCCCTGCAATTGACCATTCAAGTTTTGAAACGCTTCTCGAAAACTGGGATTATTTGATACGACTTCCATATAGCCTGCATTAAATTTATCTGTTCCAAGTTGATCAAATTTTTGTGCGCTTCGATAAAGCACAATATTCAATTTTCCCGATTCGATCTCATTTTTGAAGGTGGAGAGATAGCGGTCGAGCTCTTTTGAATGCATTTTATCCAAGGTCACATCCAAGGCAAGCGTCAGAGGTTCCCTGCGGTTTTGCAGGAGTTGGCGCGTTGTACGTTCCAAATCTTTGGGCTGATATTGCCTGGCTTTTAGTGACATATTGGATCTCAGATCCATAAACACGATATCGGGGGACACCGGAAGAGAGCTCAATGCCTCAGGCATCTTCTGAGCATCAATATTCTGGAATGAGGGTTTTGGCTGTGACAAAAGAGAATGACTGTTGAGTTCCTGCAGGGTGGCAAACGTTTCAAAATAATTATCGCTCATACACGCGACTGAAGCGTTTGGCTTCATTTGATGGATACCGCGCAAAACTGCGTTCATGCAGGACATCCCACTGGAAAATGCCAAAGCCATGTGCGGAACAGCGGGAGGAGGCGGTCTTTCGGTCTTTTTAATTGACTGGCTATAAAGAAAATCAAGACTGGCATTTTTATTTTTAAAATAGATTTCTTGAAATTCTTCGGGAGGATGGGGCTGCACAACATTTAAAAGCAGCAAAATTTCTTCTGCAATTAATTCATGACATAAGCAGAAGATAGCATGATTATCTTTATTTGCTAAGCTTACGTCCATCAATTGAATCAGGCGATTCAATGACCCTTGAATAACGGACGCATGCTCTTGATTTGCCAAGAAAACGTTCATATTGAGCTTTTTGAAATCAGCCATCATATGAAAATTAGCGCTTGCTAATAGTTGTTCAACTTTAGGATCCGATTTATTTAAAAACATAAAAGATTGGCCAAATTTCATATATTCATGAAACTTGGGGTGATCCATAAATTCTTCAAAATTTGAAAATTTCTTCTCGGAAGCCACTTCGAATTTCCCCTTCATACCCTCTATTTGAGCTTCCTGAAGCATCTGATCCAGATTTTTGAGCGAAAGCAGTGTCTGGCGCGCTTGCAGCATCGTGGGGGTATACCCTCCCATTGCGATCCTCTCGCGCAACATTTTTCTTTGAGGACCTTTGAGAGGCAAATCGGGTACAAATGCCACATGGACAGAATTTGGATCCTGAGTGTTAATGGGCTGCATACTGAAGAGACAGAAACGCGTCAAAAACCTTTCTTTGATTTTATCATCGTTAATTAAAGAACCAACCATTGCTAAAACGTCCTCTTGAACATTTTTTAGTGCTTCAGCCCTATCCTCAAAAGATCCCTTAGAATCAATCAAGGCATCGACATTCATGAAGAGCATTTCCAATTCTGGTTTAGAGCGTTGAGGGGTTGAAATCTGAGCAACATATTGCTTCAGCTGTTCGAAGGTATCTTCGCGAGTTTTAGGAGTGCTCAGATCGGAAAACAGGCTTACCGCCTCGACAACAGATCTGTCTGAAGCTAAAAGAATCTCAGTATCTCTATAAGCCTTTTGTTGTTGTACCACTAATTTTGAAAGATCGCTAAGGAGTTTATTTGTAGGATGATAATCCCTGTGATAAGATAGCTGTGTCTGAGCCAAAGGTGAAAAAGGCCTTTGGAATTTCTCTGTAGTTGCCTGATCCCAGCCTGCGGCTTTCTGCAGATAATGCAACAGAAAAAGATCCACAGCCTTGTGTCCTCTTTGAGCCTGCACTGAGTGCAGAAGATTAGGAAAAAGCTCTGAGGGATTTGTTTGCATATTGGCAAATATGCTACTCATTTTAGATAATATCTGAGATTTGGGAGTTGTATGCTTAACAGTTAATTTTGAACTCCCTGCAATCTCTCTATATGAAAGAGGATTCATAATTAACCTTACTAAATACAGTAATTATTATATTAAATTTTTATTTTTAACTAATAATTATTCGACTGCTAAAGTAATTTTTCAGAAAGTTGTTGTTTAATAATTCATATATGTATTATGCTCCATTCACACCCCATAAAGGGTTACAATTGGAGTCATTTTATGAATCGAATGCTCAATGAGAGTCCCTCCCAAAGTTGTTCTGACGGTTCGTCCTCTTTCCAAGCCTTTTCTTGCCACAGCTTCTGGCGAAGCTAATTCTTTTTTCCCTCATTTTTAGTTTGTTTTATTTTTGATTGTTGGTAGCTCAACAATTTGCAAATTTTTTTAACTTTTTATTTGGAGATTTTTTTATGCAATCCAACACGCTTGAATATAGCCGAGAGGTTTTTCAGAAAATCTATCACCAGCAGCTGCTGGCTGATTTTAACCATGGCCCCTTGACAAAGGGACCCGTCAATCCCAAGAAAGTCCAGGAGACCATTGCGCGTCTCAACAGCCTGAAGGGATCGACAGCCATCCAATTCATCAGCAGCGCAGCTGAACAGGAGTTAGTTTGGCGGGGCCTGCACTGCAATCGCCATCCGCATCGCCAAAGTAGCCTTCGACACACTCTGCGAAGATGAAGAAACCTTTACCTCTTGCATCCTCAAAGAGGTCCAAGCAATCGACCAGGAGGCTCTCAATGAAAAATCCTCCGGCAAAACAACTCGCAAGACGACACGCAGCATTCAGGCCGCCCTGAATACGATCAGCGTAGATCGCTCACTTCCAACAGTCGATCTTTTTCAAGCGAAGATCAAGGAGATGGTCGCCCTGGCTGGATTGACAGTCATAGAGTCTACAGAAGGTATGAAGGCTGAAAACGATCGTCAATTTGCAGACAATATGCAAGAGCAGATGAGAAGGCTGCCGTCTGGCATCTTCCTGCTGCGCATCATTGAAGCCGCGGACAATCACAAGCTGGAAGTCCAAGGCCATTCGACACTCTATATCAAACAGAAAGGTCGCGAGCTGTATTTCGACACGCAGCTTGGACTCTACGACCTTGCCAGGAAGACCGATGTCCCTCAACCGTTTGTCCCCAGCTCGATCTTAAGCGCTAAAACGCGCTTTAAGGTGGATCTGTGCAAATTCCACAAG
>JAJFUZ010000289.1 GCA_021372155.1 Parachlamydia sp.
AACTTTTCATTTATTCTCTTTGAAAGTATTTCTTCAAATACCCCATAAGCCTTTTTAAGAGTATCTATATCATCGTCAAATTTCCATTGAGTATTCTCATACCGCTGAATTGCCAGGGAAGGTATTCATGAATCAGCACCATCGCGATAGCAAATACGATCACAGCATAAATCATGTGGATCACGAAGGTCCTTCCAATTGAGCGATAGGCGAGATAAACAAAGGGCAGGTTGATCAGCACAAGGTAGAGAGGGATGTATTTAGGATCGGTCAGCTTTCCGAAGATCATCGCCAGACCTACCGTGCCGCCGTCGATCAGGGAATTAGGAATAAAAAAGACCTGCAGGGCGAAGGCGGCAAGAAAGGCCCCCAGCGCAATGAAGAAATAGAGGAAAAACTGGTGCGCGACGCTTTTGGCCTGTACATTCGTAATTTGCATAGTGCCCCTAGAATACCCCTTTGATGGATAGATGTCTAGATCTTTACGTATCTAACGAAAACCCTTGTCTAAAAAATCGGTAATTCGTTACAGTTTTATCGTTTTCTAGGGCGTATAGCTCAGTTGGTAGAGCTCCTGTCTTACACACAGGTGGTCATAGGTTCGAGTCCTGTTGCGCCCAAGAAGCCTCCATTGCGGGAGTAGTTCAATTGGTTAGAGCACCGCCCTGTCACGGCGGAAGTTGCGGGTTCGAGCCCCGTCTCCCGCGAATCCTTTCAAAAATGCTTAGTTTCATTTATCATCAAAACTAAGCATTTCGTAAATAATATTAAATGTTATAAAATATTATTATAAGACTATTTGTCTAGAAACATTTTCTAGGTGATTATGGCGGATTTTATTCCCAAGGATTTCATTCACCTTGTAGGAGATGAAGCCCGCAAAAAAGGGGTTTTTGACCTCATCAAAGGGTTTCTACCCTTCTTTGGTGCCGCCCGTGCAAAAGAGCAGCGGTCTCTTGTAGGAAGGATTCATGCCCAGCTGAGGCAGGATGCCCATGCCATGCTCCTCCAGCTGCAAACTCTCAAAGAGGATCTGCGCAAACAACTCGACAATCATGAAGATGAACAGCTTTGGCTTTCTTTTGAAGCCGTCCTGAACCCGCTTTTGCGCGAGTATCATCTCATCGAACGCCAGCTCAACAATCCTTCGGAAGAACAACAGAAGCATGAACATAATATCAAGTGCGTCAATGATTGGATCGATCGCGCAAAGATCTGGGTTTCAGTCTGTTCCAAGCCAGCCAATCGCGAAAGTATGATCCAGGCGGTGATTGACAATACGCATCATCTACTGGATGCGATTCTTGATCGGGATTTAAAGATGCTTCAAGATTACAAAGAACATGAACTGAAGCTTCTAGGATTAGGGGAAGAGGCTTACGCCGTGGTGAGAAATCACCTCGACCGCGACCTCAGCCCTTATATTCATGGTTTGCTGCAAATCAAACGCGACAAGAAGCGCATTTTCGAGTTGCATAAGCTGATGGAGTGGAAACTTCAGGCTGATGAAGAGAGAAGCCATCTATTTAATGCAGCCCTTCAGAAGATCGACAGCATCGTCAATAAGGCTATGCCTTTCGCTCCCCTCGAAGACGATCAAGAGCATCTTAAAGATCTCATCAACCGCGTCTCCTACCTGGAAAATGAGTCGCAGGTCTTGCTTGCACAACTGGACAACGATGAAAAGCCAGTACTGGATACGTTTAAAGCCTCAATAACTCTTTTCGAAGAGGAGGTCCTTCAAGTTCATCACGATTTGCGCCTGACGCCTGAACTCATTGATCGGGTCCAATGCATTATCCAGGAGCTCGCTATCTTGCGCGGTAAATTGAGTTAATCAATATATTCGCCAGCAATGTCGCGCTTTTCATGGCCATCCAGGACGTGGAAAGCCCTCAGTCTATTGAGCGTCACGGGGGAGAGCTGCCCGATAGGAATATAGACCAGCTTTTTCCCAAACCGTCTGGCAAAGCTTTTCAAGGCGCTGCGTGGAGGCCTTGCGGCCACATAAACGATAAGCGGCCTGACCGCGTAATCGATCGCAGCTGTCAGGAGCACTTCCGCTTTGGTGCGGCATTCGCGGTAATCGGGATCGATCCAGACATCGTGCATGCGCCTTGGGGGATAAGACATCATGAAACCGCCATACTCGCAGCGGCTGATTCCGGGGCCGATGATATTTTTGTCCATCGGAGTGGCGTAGAAGGCCATATCCGATTCTTGCGAATGCTCTCCAAGCCAGGTCGTGCGCCAGGTATACTTCTCGACAAAATCTGTCTTTTCTTCCGTAGAATCTTCATCAAAGATCACAACAACCGACCCTACCCCTCCTGGTGGCTTGCCCCGGACTTTTACAAACAGCTTTTTTTCATGCCAGTGCCGGATGGTCTCGCGCGTATCAATGCCATCTTCGAGGCTTGAGGAGAAGGGAGCCGTCCGCGCCGCCTCTTCAGTCAGAATCTGGGTGCCTTTTTTCTTAAGAAATTCGCCAAAGCGTTCGATGACGACATCTTCGGGAGGATAGGAACATATGGCAAAAGGTCCAGGGGGTTCAAAGCGATAGCTCGAGCGCTGCTTGCGCCGCCGATATTCCCAACTGATGCCTTTGCGGCCAGGTTGCTTAAGGTGGAAACGGATGATCTTGCTTGTTCCCCAGACATCTTCGATAGTCAGGTCGATTTCAGGAAGGTCATCCACATTTTTGCGGTAGGAGTAATCCGTAGCCAGCGCCCAAGTTTCGTAGGCATAGTTGTGATCGACGCATCCTTTAGCGGCAGCGAGGATCTGATAGAGATCGGGCATGAGCTGATCGGTGATCAGGGCATAATTGCGCACAAATTTCATCAAGTTGCGCATGTGATATCCAGGAAAGGCATTTCCGCTGTTCTCGACATAGCGGGTGCCGGCCGCTTTATACAGCTGAAAGATCAGTTTCTGGCGGTCGGGCAAGGGTTCCTGGCTCGTTTCGCGCCACTCTTCATAGTGCTTAGAGATCGATCCGCATTCGGCTAGAATGTCTCTGCAGGACTCTTCTGTCGGTGCGCAGATTTGAACAGTATCCCTTTCAGCGTGGTGCAAGGGTGGGAATGTGCTTCTGCCAACAAGGTCGAGCACATTCTGGACATGCGCCATTCCGCCCACAAACAGAACCCTGTCATAGGAAAGGGATAGCTCTTTGAGCCTTTTGGCCATATACATTTCGCGGGAATGGTCCAGAGGTGTCGGAGAACCGCCGTGGGCAAGCGCTGTCTTCTTATAAAGCTCATAATAGTGCTCCAAGCCGATCCTTGTTAAGGCATAGGCGTCGGGTACTCTCTCGCGTTTATCGGGGTAATGGTCGACGTCGAGGTCGATGCAGTGGGCCGGCAGTTGGCTCTCCAGAGCACAGCGCAGGGCCTCAAATGCCGCGTCGCATGGCTCGCACATGTAATAGATGGGCTGCTGCTGCCTGTCATAAGAAATCACTACACTAACGTCGGGCAATCGGGATGCGGCATGCAGCAGCTGCAGCCGCATGGTTTCGGCGAGCTCGACTGCGATGCAGTCAGGCTTGATGCGCTCAAACGCAAGCCTGACCTGCGCGGCCATCTCCATGTTATAGTGGATGATAGGCAGGGCAAAGATATTGTCCTTCTGCAGGTAAAATCCCATACTTACATCAAATAAGTCAGAGCTTCATCACCGAGCGTCATCACGACCGCCTGACGCAGCAGATTATCCAGCGACACCTTCGTGCCCTGCAGGCTCTTAATGCGCTTGGCGGCGTATCTTGCAATGTTAATCCCATCTCGCACCGTATAGTTTTCATTGCTGGCATGGGCCTTATGCAGGAAGTTGACGACGTAATCCATGATGTAGTCGTCGACGAAGGGTAGATTTTCGCGCAGGATGCGCCGCTCTTCTTCAGCCTCAGGAAAATCGAGGTAGATCTGCGGCTGCAGACGGCTGTGGATAT
>JAJFUZ010000305.1 GCA_021372155.1 Parachlamydia sp.
TCTGCCTCTTCCAGCGCTTTCGTAAAGGCTTCATAAGCCCGATCCGGCTCCCCTCTTCGCAGATGAGCCTCACCCCGCTCTTTCCATGATAATCCCGATAGATCTACAGAATCTCCTCCCGGGGTTGCTGTAGAAGATGACGTCGATGCTGCCGCCTTTTTTGGAGCAGGAGGCAAGGGTTTGCGATACAAATTTGGTTTTGGTGGTATGGAAGGAGGTGCAGCAGCAATCCCCATTGGAGCCGCAACAGCTGCCACAGCTAAAGCTGGTTGTGATGCTGAAATTGATGGATTGGCATACATGCGTTTATTTGCAGATGGATGGTGCTCGAATCCCTCGCGGGTATAGACCTCGCGCAAAAGTTCGATTGTCCCTAAATCAATGTTATCGCGTTTTATCATATAATATGCTATCGGCAGACCGACTACTGATACACCAAGCGTAGTGCTAACGGCAGTTAAAGCATCGGAATCTTTTACTTTATACTCAGACTGAACTACCAAAACCTGACGATAATAGGTTTCCATCAGATGTAAGGGTTCCGTACGATCACCATTTAACGCTGTCTTTTGAGTTGATTCGCTACAGACTGTGTAAAAGGGTTCGAAACAAAATTTTACCTCTTTCTCATACCATGGGTAGCCATAGCGCTCTTCCTTCTTTATTGAAATTCTTTTAACAAGTTCTAAAACTCTCTTCTCCATTTCGCATTGTTCGATTGGATTTAGCAAACGCCCAACCCGAATCATGGGCTTATCGGGAGTCAGTTGAATCACTTTTATAAGCTCAAGTAAGGCATTGTCTTCTAACTTGCAATAGGCCAAGTCCATGGCATATGGTTGTTCTGGAGCCAGTTTTTGCAAACAGGGGACGATGCACGACAGCATAGCTTTGCAAGTAATAAATAGAACGCTACCCAAAGCAGCCGAACAGGATTCAGGACTAAGAAAAACCAAATCTTCTAAGGGTAACACCATTTTCTCAATCACACGGACATCACACCCAAATATGGAGGCCATCGCCAGACGAAGTTGTTCTTTCGATGCTGATGAAGAGGTATGATGTGGGACAGGAGAAGCAGGTGCAGGAGATTGCGAATTCTTACGCGATGATTTTGAGGTTTGTGTTTTTATCTCTTTTTTTACATCTTGAAAAACACGTCTAACTGTTGAATCCGAGGACCAGTTCGGATTTTGGATTTCCTCTAATTTCTCTCGTCTATATTTTTCTGTATCAAATTCATTCGTTGCATATTTTTTTAAATTAAGTTTACGCAACGTTATGGAAGTAGTTGGATTATCTGCGGGAAATTGCATGCTTCTTTCAAGTGGAATGAAAGGAGCGGGTGGTTTCAGGTTTGGGAGCAATGCAAGCGCAACCTGTGATGTTGTTTGGATTGTTGCTGGAGGAGATAGTGGCGACACAGAGTCACTGGATGCACCATTAGACTGACGAGATAATGGACTACCTGCTGGCTGAGAAGGTAACATCATAGCCTCCATTTATATTTGGCTCATGTGAACCTAGCAAATTTACTGTACTTTGACAAGAATGATCGTCGTATCATCGCCATTCTTGCGCTGTTGGGCAGAATCCCAGGCAACTTTATTTAAATTTTCTGACAAGGTCTTCATCTCCAGAGGCTTTGGAGATAATTTTGGCAATTGACTGTCCGATGGATAGAAGAGGCCCGTTCTGCAGGCGGATTCAAACCGGGGAAGGTCCAAAAATCCTGTTTCTTTGCTGACAAAGGGTTCTGTCAATCCGTCACTGCAAGCAATGACAATCGATCCGCGCACGATGGAAAATGTGTGATAATCGAGATACTGTGTTTGGGAGACAGGCTGTCCTATGGCCAGCATTCCAATAGGCGGGACGATCGATTCCATCGCTTTCGTCACATCTGTTTTGGCTTTTGCAGGATCGTTAGCCATGTGGGTGACCATGCGCTGGACTTCGATTTTTTCTTTGGTCCGATCGCGCGAGGCATAGGTAACTTGCCAGTGTGGATTGAGTACAATCAAAGCGCAGTCTCCGAAGTTAGCAAACCTCATTGTTGCCTTTTCAGCAGAGTCTGGACGAACCTCGGCTTCTAAAAGTGTTGTCTCAAAGCTGCATTGCCTTTCCACCATCAAAGTCTTCAAATAACTTTGATAGGCTTCCTTTTCCATTTTCTCCTCTCCTTTAGCGGAATTGATTTTATCGAAAAGAGGCGTCTCTAATACCTTTTGCGCGACAGACTGGGCCACTTTGCCGATCCCACGGTCTCCATGACCCAGGCCGTCGCAAATCACCAGGTGAAAACCGCCTTCGGGCAATTCTTGAATGCCAGCATGGTCCGTAGGGATAGGGTCTGCCTTCTTAGGGTAGGTGGAGTAGTGGAACATGTGGAAAAGAGAGCACTGGACAGGATCGGAAAAATTGTCCATCTTTTCACAGGTCGTGAACCGAAGAGTAAAGGGAAGATGTGGGGGTTTTTGTTTCAAGATAGAGAACATGGGCTTTTCCACAGGAATAGCGTTTCTTAAGGCAAGCAGATTATGAAGAAACATTTCTCGCAGAGCTGTCGGAGTGTTTTCGATCACAAGAGGCAGCTTGCCGATTTTTGAGGCGACCTCCAACATCTTTTCACGCTTTACAGTGGGTGTGATCTCGATCTGGCTGTTGACGTTCCATTGACAACCCACTTTTCCCTGATCGAAGCGCAGATCATCGGTATAGAAGGCGGGTGGAAACGGAGTGGAAATGGCTTGCAGCATACTTTCACCAACTTTTTTATGAAACTTCTTTTCGTTTTGAGCACTCTTGGCTTAAGCAAGATGGAGCGTTCCCAGGCAAATCCATCTCCTGATTTGATGTCCTCCTTTTTGCGCAAATAATCGTGAAGATAGAGTTCCGTGGTCAGCATGATCAGCCATTCAAAAGAAGGATTTGCAGGAGGGAAAATGAATTTATTCGCTGAACTGCGCTGTTCTCTAATCTCCTGCAGAAGGGCAAAACGAGCTTCAGGAGCATTCTCTTGTTGCGTGTACAGAATCGAGCAAATGGAAAAAGCAGGAATATTTGGGCTCAAGCGTTGTTGGAACGAAGACAAATAGTTTCGATAGCCATCGGCTGGCAAAAAAAGTTTTTCGATTTGCAACAATTGCGCTTTTGCATTGTTGTCGAGGCGGTCAAAAGCTTTTTTCAAGCGAGTGACAGCAGGATGAGAAAGCGCTTCAAACAGCGCAAAAGCTTGGTGGAAGTCACCATAGAGTGCACTTTTGTTCATCCAGGCAATGACAAATTCAAGGCGCTGTCCAACTTCTTCATAGTCGCTGCCCTTTAACAAGAAGATCAAACAATTGGTGGAGAGATCTCTTGCTGAACGTTGGAGTTCTGACAAGGCAGTTGCGGCATCTTTTGATGGAGGTACCCCAATCGAACGGAAGTCGTTTAAACGGACCTGCTGGAACATATCACGATGCAGCCCCATGAGCGAACGCGTCAATTTGTCGATCGTTTCCTCGCGTTTTTGCGGCAGACTCAAAGTTTCTGCAAGTTCTCCTTCAAGTTTTACTTTACGTTCAGCGACGCTTTTCTTTCTCCAATCATTATCCAGACGAATTTTTGGGAAGCGCATACTTGGCTCATTAAGAAATTCTTTCATTTTGGTGAGCTTCTTGTTTTTGCTTAAGCGTTTGCAGTTCTCCTTCGAAAAATCAGCTGCAGTCCAAGCTTCATGCCCCTGCAATTGAGCTAAAAGATCAAAGAGAGCTTTAGCCTCCTTTTCTGACAATTGTATTTCCGAAAGGTCGACAAGCCTTTGAAAAATTTCTGAGGGTTTTTCAATGAGCGGAATCATCCCAGCAATCTATTCCAAATGCCTGTGATCATCGCTATAAAGCCAGCGTTCGCGGATTTTTTGAGCCGTCATCGGAAGATCGTATTTTAATGCTAATCGATGCAAAGCTAGACCATGCAAAGCTGGGCGTTGCGCCGAGAATTCCTTGGGAAGTTTATAGCTCCCTTGCAGTTTCTGGATGAAGAGAGAGTTTTCTTGAGTCGGTTGCGAAGCGAGCTGATATTTGATGCTGCGGAAAAGCAGGAGGCTTTCCGGGCGAAATCCTTGATCGTCTGCAAGATTGCGAAGCAACATATCTTTGCGCTCTTGCAGAGGTTTTCTTAAGAGTTCAGTAAACACTTTTTCGTTTGCCAGCAGAGGAGAGATTTTTTTAGCATCGTTTTTCTGCGAATCCTGCAAAGATTTAGCATGTGCTTTGAGAAGCTTTGCTGTTTCTTCGATTTCCTGGATCTGTTTCTTTCTTTTGGCAGCCTCATCGGCATGTTCATGGGGATTTGGGTTACGTTGCAATTTATCGATCCAAAAAAAGCAATGTTCTTCGGGAGTCCGCTTTTCATTTTGGCCGTCCCCAAAATTGGATTTGTCATAGCGCGCCCGGTTAACTGAGCGCATGCCACCCCTTGAACGCCCATCATACTCTTTATAACACCCCTTCGCATCGAGAGGAAGCATATTCTGCATCAACTGTGGAGGCAGATAGAGGTAGCTGGTAGTCAATCCCTGAAGCGTGCAATTGAATTGATGGGAGGTTGATGGATCGCGTTTCTGCTCTTGTAGATAGAGCTGTTTCAGTCAGGTAAGTAAGTCCTTGATTTTTTGTGATCCATTCTCAGGAAGTTTGTCAGACACTCCTTGAATGCTGGCAAGCATTTCAGACAGATGCGCCATATCCTTTTTTGGAAAATAAATTTCCCCGAGCGGTTTGATGCGCTCAGAGAGAGTTTGCAGCTCTTTAGGGAGTTCTCGGTTAGCCACAAGCTGCGACGCGGCTTGCTCCAATTCCTTTTTGACCTCGATCAAGGGATCAGCGACACCAAGACAACTGAGCGTTTGACTAAGCTCGACGCGATCTTTCAGCAACTCAAGACGCCTTTCATCGGCAGTTTCTTGCCTTTTTAAAGGCCGCACAAATAAACTAGACGAAGATATCGAAGGAGCAGCCATGAGTATCCTCCAGAATTTTATGATCAATCATTTTTAAGCAATGTTTCAATCAGGAGTTTGGCCAGCCATTGCTCATAGTCATTTGAGGACCAATCTCGCTCGATCACCATCATGCGGTAAAGATCCCTTCCGGTGAAAGCCCAAAGAATATCCCGGACCCTTTCCAGGCTTAAGTCCTTCTTAAACAGCTTCTCAGCGTACATTGTCTGGACGAACTCTTCCTGACGCTGAAAGCGCCGCCGTTCCTTTTCCAACTCCAGCTCTTTGAAGACGGGGTCTAAGAGCGAGGCGCCGCGAAGAAGATCAAATTGCTCCCTTTCGGCATCATAGAGCTGTCGGGTCATCCTGGAGGTATTCTCGAGGCGTTTGCCGGGCGATTTTTCTTTTTTGCCCGTTTCTACAAGGGCTTCAAATTTCTCTGGCGCGAGCGCTTCATCCATCAGAGCGAATAGAATGCCGCGCTTGGATTGAAAGATGGCGTAGATCGAGGGCGAGGAGACCTCGGCCTTCTGAGCAATCTCCTCGATGGTCACCTTCTCAAATCCCTTGGATGCGAAAAGTTCTTTGGATACAGACAAAATGCGGTTTTTGGTGTTTTGCGACTGCGCCTTGCGCGATTCGGAATTGTAGGCTCTTTTCTTTGGCATAGACATAGGAGCGATCTTATCAAATCAGGCAAATTTAATCCTCTATTGACATATTTGGGTATAGTATACTATAATGAATTAACAACCAAGTTCTCAACCAGGAGGAGAATATGTCAGAAAATAACGTCGTGGCCGCGCTGGCCTATTACCAGGCGGTGAACGAAAAAGACCTTTCAAAAGCCGAAAAGTACCTGCATCCGGAAATCCATTTGATCGGACCAATGGCGGAGCTACGTGGAAAAGAGGCTGTCCGCAATTCTATCAAAGGGTTCATGATGCTATTTGAGAAGCAGAATATGCGGGCGAAGTTCGGCTCGGGCGATCAGGTGATGCTAGCTTTTGACCTGCTGTGCCCGGCTCCCATCGGGCTGCTGCGCGGCGCCGCTCTGATGAATTTCAAGGATGGCCTCATCGTGCGTCAGGAACTGTTTTACGACTCCAAGCCGGTGCAAATGAAAAAAGATGAAATTTTTTCATAACTTTAAATACGGCCTGAGGATGTTGCCAGGGTCATAGTGTGCTTTGACCTTGGCAAGCCTCTTTGCATTTTCCGCAAATGCGCCTTCAATTGTGTCATCCCCTTCGCTAATAAAATTGATGTATGCCCCGCCTGTAGCAAAAGGTTCGACCGCTTTGTAAAAATCGCGCGCCCATGAGGAGCAGACCTTGTCGTCCTGTTCCTCTCTCCAACGGGTGTGCACATTCATCGTAAAGCTGACGTCCCGATGGGGATAGGCCGTCGCATCCTTAGGCACGCGGTTGGTCTCACCCCCCACCTGGGCGATGAAGATCTCTGATTCTTCATGAGGAAGACTCTGGCCGTACTCAGCTAAGACATCGATGAGGCCATCGGCAATCTCTTTAAAATTGTGCGTTTTCCAGTAATTGCGCGCGCCTGGCGTTACCAGAGGGTCGAATGAACGCTGAAAATCTCTGAGGCGGCGGGGGGCAATGGCATCTCCCAAAGGTGTGCCGAATTTTTTCAGCTTGGCAAATTCCCGCATGCCCTCATCCAGAGGTCCGTTGTAACAACCGACAACGATCATAACAAGCTTGCCGTGGTAGCTGCTCGGTAAAAAGGGGAAGGGAGGAGAGCGGCGCAGCACGAACCAGACCGTCGCCTTTTCAGGACAGCTGCTGCAGTAGGCCCGGTAATTGGCGAGCACTTTCTTAGCTTCGGCGAAATCATACACCACAGGTCCACAGACCACTTCAGGACCTACTGGATGCAGCCTGAATTGAAATGAAGTGACGATAGCAAAGTTGCCTCCCCCTCCCATCAAGGCCCAGAAGAGGTCGGGATGATGGTCGCGATCGCAAACAATGCGCTCGCCTGCTACAGTCACAGCCTCGACGGAAATCAGATTGTCGACCGTCATGCCGAGCGTGCGGCTCAGCCATCCAAAGCCTCCTCCCAGGGTCAATCCTCCAATACCGGTTGTGGAGTTGATGCCCATAGGCAACGCCAGGCCATAAGCCTCTGTCTCATGGTCGATATCTGCCAAAGTAGCTCCTGGAGCCACAACCGCTGTCTTTTCCTCGGGATTCACATGCACATAGCGCATGCGGCTTAAGTCCACCAGCAAGACCTCATTTTGCAAGGAGCGCCCGGCAATGTTGTGACCGGCTCCACGTACTGTGATCAAAAGGTTGTGCTGCCTCGCAAAGCGCACCGCGTAGAGAACATCCGCTGTGCCCGTGCACTCCACAATCAAACCTGGGCGCCGGTCGATCATGGCATTCCACACCTTGCGGGCCTCGTCGTATTCCGCATCCTCGGGTGCAATGACTTTGCCATGAATCTGTGCTTTTAGGATTGCAAGTGTCTCATCATCAATCGCAACCCGTTTTTCTTGAGCGTTCCGTACCTGTATAGTCATCCTGCCCTCCTAAATGTGACTCTTAAAGAGTTAGACGAGTAAAGTCAAGTTTGACGTAAATGTTCACCACCTCACCCAAGAAAGGGTGGGGGTGGTGAACATCTACGTTTTGTCCCTTTTCTTTAAAAACTCAAAATGCTTGTATAACGCTAAACACCCTTAGGTAAAACATGACCCGATCTGCCTATATTGTTGGAAGCGCCAGAATCCCTTTCTTTAAATCCATGACCAAATACCATGACGCCACACTTCAAGAATTGATGACCGCAGCGTTGCAGATCCTGGTCGATAAGCAAAATTTAGCAGGGAGGCTTCTCGGAGATGTCGCTTTAGGAGCCGTCATCACAAGCTCAGCTAACTGGAACCTGGCAAGGGAGTGCGTCCTGGGAACTAGCTTAGACCCAAGGACACCGGGATATAATGTGCAAAGGGCATGCGGGACAAGCTTGGAAACAGCCAATCAGATCGCTTTGAAAATTGCGTCTGGACAAATCGAAAACGGTATTGCCGGAGGATGCGACAGCAATAGCGACCTGCCCATTTTGATCAGCTCTTCGGCTTCACGAAAGCTCCTCGAGCTGAACAATCAAAAAGATTTTATCTCAAAGTTGAAGGTGCTGGGCTCCTTGCGTCCCTCCGATTTCAAGCTGGTGTTTCCGGGCGTGACAGAACCAAGAACGCAGCTCTCCATGGGACAGCATTGCGAAAAGATGGTGCAGGAATGGAAGATCGGGCGCAAAGAGCAGGATGAGTTTGCCCTCATGAGCCATCAAAATGGCGTGAAGGGCTACGAAGAGGGGTTCTATGAGGATCTTGTGTTTGAGTTCAAAGGGCTGAAACGGGATGGCATCTTACGCGGTGACACCTCGATGGAAAAGCTGGCCAAACTGAAGCGTGAATTTGAGTTTAGCGAGAAGGGAACGCTCACGGCCGGAAACAGCAGCCCGCTGACCGACGGCGCCGCCGCAGTATTTTTAGCAAGTGAGGATGATGCCAAAAAGAATGGGCATCCTTTACTGGCCAGGTTTGTCGATGCAGAAGCTTCCGGCGTTGATTTTGTGCAGGGAGAAGGCTTATTGATGGCCCCGACCATCGCTGTCAGCAGGCTTTTACAGCGCAATCGCCTTAAGCTGCAGGATTTTGACTTTTATGAAATTCACGAGGCCTTTGCTGGCCAGGTCTTATGCACTCTAAAAGCCTGGGAAACTCCCGAGTACTGCAAACGGGTGCTCAATCTTGATCAGCCTTTAGGTTCGATCGACCGCTCCAAAATCAACACAAGGGGTGGAAGCGTGGCTTTAGGGCATCCGTTTGGAGCGACAGGGGCTCGCCTGGTCGGTGCCCTGGCCAAAATGCTGTACCAAAAAGGAAGCGGCAGGGGCTTGATTTCGATCTGCACAGGCGGCGGGATGGGCGTAGCAGCGATTTTAGAGGCTGTTTAAGCTTTGAGTTTCACAAGGGGGGCAGTTGGTTCAGATTCCCTCCATGCCGATTCCATATAGGACCACTCCTCTTCACTCATTGTAGAGGGGACAGGCTTCGGATAGCCATATACGACCCTGCTGACAGCCTGACCACGAACTAAGTGATTAATGATGTTGATGTTTTTATGAAGAGTGTCTTTCGACAAAAGAAATTGTGAGAGCGGTTTTGTGACAAATATTTTTGGTGGGCTAGACGGCTGCCAGTTGCCGGGAAGGGATCCAAAGAATGCAGCCACTTCGGAAGACTCGGCCTGATTTGTGAATCGGAATAAGAGGACTTCTGTATGGCCTACTATTCCTCGCATGATGGGGTGTGAGAGGGCTGTCGCGGCTATCCCATTCACTTCTCCCCAATTTGCGAGACTCTTTTCAGGCAGCTTGCGAACAGCTTCTTTTCCTCCTAAAGCCTCCATTAAAGAAGGTCCGTAGGCATCCATGAAAAAGCTTTTATCATGGCTGACACGGTTAAATGCCCGACATACATTTGCGATGACGGCTCGCTCTTTTGGACTTAAAAAGGCGAACATATGACACAGCACTTCATCCGGAATAGAAATATTGGAAACCTGAAACATAAATTAAATATATACTAAATTTATTTATTAAAAGATTAATTTTTCAGGGTTTTAATATTTTTTTGAAAGAGTCGAATGAGTGTGGGATCAAGAGGTTTCCTGGGCATGAAGGCATGCGCTTTGCTGCGCATAATGCATCTCAAAGCTGACCAGAAGCATATCCTAACATGAAGATTCAGCACTTTCTTTTTTAAATTTATCCCACAATGCTTTCTTGAACCAAGTTGGCATAAATTCTGATTTCATCTCTAATTCTCGACCATTAGTAATTTCTGCCAACCAAACCTGCTCGTGGCTCGAATTATCGAAAATATAAGCGCGGTGAGTCAATTTCACAGCATCGATCAAAAGATCCAGAGATCTGCTATAGCGGCTTTTAATTTTATCTTCCGGGACAGCGTGCCCTCCCATTTCAATACGATAACGTATCCGCGAAATATTAATTTCTGGATCCTCTGTTGCTACATAATAAAGATATGTACGGAAACCGTGGCTTTGAGCTTTTCGCAGAACTTCTATTTTGTCAGGAGAGGACATCACGGTCTCAAA
>JAJFUZ010000029.1 GCA_021372155.1 Parachlamydia sp.
TTTTTTCGCATCGAAATCGACAAGAATGTCGATGTCACTTGTTTTTGTGGCATTATTCCTTGCTGTGGAACCAAAGATGGAAAGATGCCTCGTTCCAAGATAGGAAAGATGCTTCCGGTGCAAAATGATCAATGATTTAGCTTTATCAAATGGCATGCTCATAGACTTATTTTGCTTATTATAGACCTGCCAAGTCAAGTCCTATTTTGCTAATATGTGTAGCGAATAAATATCCCTATATAAGGCAAAAACCCGCATTTTCAAATTATTCTTGACACACCGTAAAACGTTAGATATACTAAATATAGAGCATTGTGTAAATAATAGGTTGTAAAAAACTCTGGACGAAAGTTAGCGTTCGTCTAGAGAGGATGGAGGCATATGGCCGAAAAAACCGAGAAGGCCACCCCGAAAAAACTGAGAGATGCAAAGAAGAAGGGCCAGGTTGCTAAGTCGCAGGACCTTCCGGCTGCATTTACTTTTATTGTTTCGATCTGGGTGACATTAGGCCTTGGCCATTTCATGTATGAAAAAATGACCTCGTTTCTCGTGGGCACATTCCACATGATCGGTCATCAGGATCTCATTTATGCTTTGAAATCGATCATCACAAATGCCATTGTCCTCATTTTCGTCACCAGCCTTCCTGTTCTTGTGATCACCTCTTTTGTGGGGGTCGCCGTCACCTTTGTCACTGTCGGACCGGTCTGGGCGCCTGAAGTGTTTAAGTTCGACCCGAAGAAATTTGACCCGATTCAGAACCTCAAGGGCAAGTTCAAACTCAAAACATTTGTCGAACTGATCAAATCCCTGATCAAAATCACCCTGGCCTGCTGGATTATTTATACCGTCATGTGGAAGAGTATGCCTGTGCTGATCCAGACCGTCATGCTGAAAGCGGGACCGGCCATGCTCGTCTTTAACGCCTTCTTGATGGAGGTCCTGATCAAGGTCGGCCTGCTGTTTATCGTCATTGCTGTCATGGACTTCGCTTACCAGAAAAAAGACTTCGCGAAAGAAATGATGATGGAAAAATTTGAGGTAAAACAGGAATATAAGAATACTGAAGGCGACCCCCTGATCAAGAGCAAGCGGCGCCAGATCGCCCAGGAGATCGCCTATTCGGAAGGACCGACAGGTGGCGTCAAACGGGCGCAGGCTGTGGTGACCAACCCGACGCACATTGCAGTCGCCATCGGCTACAATAAAGAGCTGGATTCTGCTCCCTATATTATCGCCATGGGACAGGATATCCTGGCCGAGCGCATTATTACGCTCGCCCAGCGCCATAAAATCCCCGTCATCCGCAATATCCGGTTGGCGCGCAAGCTCTGGGATGAGGGCGAAGTGCACGAATATGTGCCCGAAGACGCCTACGAAGCAATTGCAGAGGTCCTGCGCTGGATCTCTGCTTTGAACACCGAAGAGGCCTACGAGTATTCGGAACGAGCCGGTGAGTAGTGATACTTTGGCCTAATTTATAATGACCCGGCCCTGTAAAGGCCGGGTTTCCTCGATAGAGGATCAACAAGAGAAAAATTGATTATGAACGTTTTTTCTAGAGTCCTGGATGGTATCACGGCCCGCCTTGGGGGTGACCGCTCCCTCGAGAATATCTCGCGCGTCAGCGACCTCGCTCTGGCCTCGGTTGTCATCGGCATCCTGGCGATGATCATCCTGCCCATCGGTCCCAACGTCATCGACTACCTGATCGCCATCAACCTGACAATCTCGGTCTCCCTGCTGATGGTTGCCCTGTATATCTCCAGCGCGGTTCAGCTCTCTATCTTCCCGTCGCTACTCCTGATTACGACGCTTTATCGCTTAGGTCTCAACATCGCCTCGACGCGCCAGGTCCTTCTGCACGCTAACGCTGGTCACATCATCTTCTCTTTTGGTAATTTTGTCGTCGGAGGCAACTTCGTCGTGGGAGGCATCATCTTCTTGATCATCACGATCGTGCAGTTTATCGTGATCGTTAAAGGTGCGGAGCGCGTCGCCGAGGTCGCCGCCCGCTTTACCCTGGACGCCATGCCAGGTAAACAGATGAGTATCGACGCCGACCTGCGTTCCGGAATTCTCGATTCCAACACCGCCCGCGAGAAGCGCCTCGCCATCCAGAAAGAGAGTCAGCTCTACGGTGCCATGGACGGTGCCATGAAGTTCGTCAAAGGAGACGCCATCGCCGGTATCGTCATCACCCTGATCAACGTTTGCGGCGGGATAATCATCGGGGTCATGATGCATGGCATGCAGACCATGGAGGCAGTCCAAACTTATTCGTTGCTCTCCATCGGTGACGGTCTGGTCACCCAGATCCCCGCTCTCTTGATCGCTATCACGGCTGGTATTGTCACGACCCGCGTCACCAGTGAAAAGGAAGAAAGTAACCTCGGTAGTGAAATCTCCGGCCAGTTGCTCAAGCAGCCCAAAGCGCTGCTCATCGCTGCAGGCTTCTTAATGGGTATGGGCATCCTGCCGGGTTTTCCCACCGCTCCCTTTATGATCCTCTCTTCTGCCCTTGGCATTATTGGCTACTCTCTCTGGACGACAGAATCCCAGAAACAGCTAGCCGCCGGTACCGCCGGAATCTCGTCTGCCTCGATGGAATCGCCTACCATGGATACAGCCGTTAAAGGGCATAAAGTGATCTCTGGAGGCGGAATTGACAGTTACGCCTTGACACTTCCCGTCATCATCGAATGCGGTAAAAACCTGAGCTTTGAGGTTCAAAAAGCCCCCAAAGGCCAGGGCTTCGTCGACCAGATGATTCCGCGCATGCGCCAGGCACTCTATGGCGATTTAGGTGTGCGCTTCCCAGGCGTCCACGTGCGCACCGACTCGCCCATCTTGGACAAAGACGAGTACTCGATCCATTTGAACGAAGTTCCGATTGTGCGCGGCAAGGTAGTCGAAGGCACCTTCCTGACCAACGAAAATGAAGAGAACCTCAAACGCTACAATTTGCCTTATACGACCTATAAAAATTCTCTGGGATTGCCCTCGCTCTGGGTTGAAATGAAATACAAAGACCTGCTGGATAAGGCGGGTATCAAATACTGGAACCACCTGGAAGTGATGATTCTACACCTCTCTTACTTCTTCCGCCACTACGCCAACGAATTCGTGGGGATCCAGGAGGTCAAGTCGATGCTGGAATTCATGGAGAAGTCCTTCCCCGACTTGATCAAAGAGGTCACCCGACTCATCCCGCTGCAAAAGATGACCGATATCTTCAAGCGGTTGATCCAGGAACAGGTCTCGATCAAGGACCTGCGCACAATCATGGAGGCGCTCAGCGAATGGGCGCAGACAGAAAAAGATACCGTCCTCCTGACGGAGTATGTCCGCTCTTCCCTGAAGCGCTACATTAGCTACAAGTACTCCCAGGGACAATCGGTCTTGTCGGTTTACATCCTCGACCCCGAAATCGAAGATATGGTCCGCGGCGCGATCAAGCAAACCTCCGCTGGCTCCTACTTAGCTCTGGACCCCGACTCCGTCCAATTGATTCTGCAGGCGGTGCGCTCCACCGTAGCTCCGCCTCCTCCAGGCGGGCAACCTCCTGTCCTGCTCACCGCAATTGACGTCCGGCGCTTCGTGCGCAAATTAATCGAGATGGAATTTACCGATATCGCCGTGGTCTCGTATCAGGAAATTGTTCCCGAAATCCGCATTCAACCCTTAGGAAGGATACAGATATCGTAATGGCATGAGAATTGCATGGGATAAAGCATGGAGGCTTTATGTCCGAACTGAATATCGGCCGCGCCGCGAAAGGCGTCAACCTGACACTCGAAGCGATGCAGGCCGTCGCCAAAGAAGAACAGCTTGAATTAAAGGCGGAACAGCAGGAATCGCAGTCTGCTTTCCTCAACCAGCAGGAAGAGGCCGTCAACCCCTTTGCTGCCCGCGTCAAGACGGAAAAATCACTCAAGAACAACCGCAAACGCGTCAATAAGAACTTAGCCGCCGGCGAAAAGGCCTCTCGGCTCTTGCCAATCGAGCGCATCAAAGACTCTGCCGAACAGTTCCAGAGGCGCAATCCCGAGCTTAAAGCGGCCATCCTCCAGATGCTGCGGGAGAACATCAAACCCGACGACTCTGTCGAAGATATCCTCCGAAAAGTGCGCGAATTCTACCCCGATGTCTCCCTGGCGGACGAAGCCCTCGAATTCCTTCTGGAGACAACTGACGGCGAACTGGCACGCAAAGTTCAGGAGGCGCGCGACAATTTTTCCCAGGAATTTGGCCGCGACATTGTTGCCGGCCGCAATATCGGCCAGCAGGCGCGCATGGCCGCCGACAAGGGACTTGGCACACCGACAACTTTGCGCGATATGTACCGCGATATCACAGCCAACCCACGCGATTCGGCGACACTCTTCGAAGAACTCTCCAACCGCTACGCCTTCAAAGAACTGAAAAAAGTGACCGACTTCCTTCTGCACTCCCTTGGTGCCGACATGAAATCCAAAGGACCATCCATTCCGCGCGGCCTTCTCCATCGCCTCCTCGAAGAGACCCGCTCCCTGCAGGCTATCCTCGGCGTCTACCGCTTCTTCAAGATGCGCGAGCGCCTCGTCGCATCCCTCTTTGAAAAGGAAGGAATGGAAACCCCCTCCCAGGTCAACTTCGAGAGCATGTCGAAGCAGTTCATGGCGCTTGCCGCCGAACGCTACCCGACAGCCAGCAAGGTGCTTCAGCTGGCCGCCAAGCTCGGCATCGAGAAATGGCTGATCGCCAAGATCATCGTCTTAAGCCAGATCCGCGACGCCGTCCGCGAGGTCTCCGTGAACCAGATCTACAAATCGATCCAGCACCGCGATGAGCTCTACATGGCCATCATCGAAGCCCTGGAAGACCTCGAAGATGAACTTGAGGAGCTCGTCGAAAAAGATGAGGATGAAGAAGAGGGAGAAGGCGGAGAAGAGGGTGGCAAAGAAGAGGAACAAGATCAGGAGCAGAAGAAGAAGTAGGAGGAACCCATGGTCAAAGATCTCTACGGGACATTGCTCGAAGAATTGGGCCGCGCTATGCAGATCCCCGACCTGCATCCCGACCGCAGCAATTCCTGCCTGATTCGCCTCAAAAATGGCCTGCAGATCCAAATTGAGATCAATCCCAAGAATAATATGCTGCTGCTCGGCTGCGATCTTGGTGACATTCCTCCAGGACCCTACCGCATCGACCTCTTTCGCGAAGCTCTTAAGGCCAACGGCATGCCCTATCCCCAGCATGGCATCTTAGCCTACAGCAACAAGACCGACCACCTGATTATTTACGAGTTTCTCTCCCTTCAGGATCTCACTGGCGATAAAATCGCCGATGAGCTCACTCCCTTCACAGAAAAGGCGCTCGTCTGGAAAAACGCCATGGCTAACCACGAAGTGCCTGTCGTCGCCTTTGCCGGCAGCCGTCCTTCTATGGGAATGTTTGGGTTAAGACCTTAATTAAATATAGAAACATTCTTAATACATTCTTAATAATTAATCATTACACTTGTTTATTTAATAATAGTATTCAATGTAATTATGTCATTAGATTCATCTATCAACTTCTATTTTGCACAGAATTATGGTGCACAAGCTCCCTGGGTTCAGGCGAGCTATGAAACAAATCGCAAACGAGAAGCAATTGAAAGAAGGGCCTTAGCTAACGTTGATCCTGCAACATTGATTAAGCTTGGGACTTCCAAACATGCACCGCTTGATTCTAAAAAAGAAAATAGCAGCGTCAGGCAAGGTACCTCTATCACTCTCAAACCGGCGAAAAACATCCAAAAGTCCTGCGCAACAAGGTTCAAAAACCCTTTGATGCAAAAAATTCACAGGGAATTCGTAGCTAGAAGACAGGCGAATCAGGCACTTCCTAAGGATCCTACAAAGCATTGACTTAAAAAGAAGAATTTGCTATTTCTTCTGCCTTTAACAGGAGAAATGGAATGAAATCCTTCGTCAGCTTTATCGCGATTGCCACCTTAGCTATAATTCTCAATGCCCATGCCGATCAGGGTATTCCTCCGGCTCATACTCTTCCTGAAGAGCCTACCAAGCTCTATGTTCCCTCCGATTACTCGGATGTTTTTGCTATCCAGCTCGACAACGATGCCCTTTACGATGAAGAAGAACTGGAAAATATGGAGGAAATGCAAAAAGCGAATCAGGCCGCCAATCAGGAAGCCCCAGCTAAGAAATAATCCTTAGTCGGCCATCTTTTCGCATAATCGGGATCGAGGACTTTTTGCCTCATCCCTTCGTAGGTGTGATTGTATTCATTGAGCGGAAGTGTCAGGACTTGTGACCGGGTCAGGCAATAGTTATGTGTATATGCCAGCTGGAAGGCAAATCGTAAACCCTGCCAGTTTTCAGCGTTCAAAAGAGGATGAATAGGTCGAAATCCCAGACGAAGGCAAAAAATCAGGTTTTGGGGCGTCGCCTCAATCTGTATTTCGCGGCACTGCATGCGGCAAGCCCAGAAGACAGCATAGTTGATCAACAGCGTTCCCCATCCTTTCCTTCTTTCATTTTCAGAAATATTCAAAGACTCGATTCTGCAAATGGATCCTTCGGGACGAGGAAGAATATCCATCACAATCACTCCTGAAGGGGAAAAGGGAAGATACAAAGGAGTGATCAGAAAGAGGCGTCCATCCATCACATCTTGCCTCTGTTGCAAAGCCTCGACAGGGTAATCTGATAGTAATGACTGAATGGCAGGGAACTCTCGAGCAAGCGGAGATCTCAACACTACCCCCTTCGTAATCAGGGCGGGAAGCAGCAGACATTCAGCAATGATGGGATCCTGGAAGCAAGCTTCAAAAAGTTGCTGAACTTCGTCATCATTTAGAGAGCGGATTTTGAAATAGTGAAAAAGGAGTTGAGTCGCCGTGTTGTGACTCAAAGACGCATCTAAAGGAATATCCCCATGTTTTAAACTAAGCCCCACAAGGGGAGGTATTTCTCGCGATTGGTGAAACAATTCCCCGATAGGATTATTTGGAGAGGGTTTAATAACTGGCAAAGGTGTTTTGAAGCATATCTGAAGAGGAGTGAGGGGAGGGCCCTCATCGGGTAGTTTAACAAGAAATGTATCTGGAATTTCTGGGAAATCATTAGGGAGAATATCGCTCCACTCAGGTTGGACAGGCATGTCATAGGATAGCTGCACGACCGTATGCTCCGAAATACTAGCCAAAGGGAATCGAGGCAAAGGGAATCGAGGCAAATCCTGCACTGCTTCTTGAAAAAGTTCATTAAGGGAGGGCAGCCGTGCATGAGTTGGAGTGGAAATGTGAGTTTGATGGGTTCCTGGGAAAGGTGGTAAACGCGCTCCATCCATAAGTCTATGTTATACCGAAAAATCCTGAAAATGCAATACAAGTGAAATTTCAAGTCATGCTAGGCTGCGGCTATGGACGATCCCATTGCCCAGCTCCAGCACTCCCCTGCCGCACGACACTGGGGCAAAATTGGCATACGCCATCACCATGGGATCAATCTTCCCCTCTTTTCCCTGAGGTCCAGCCAAAGCTGCGGAATTGGAGAATTCACTGATCTGATTCCCCTCATTTCCTGGTGTCGCAAGCTGGGTTTTGACACCATCCAGCTTCTGCCCATCAACGATGGCGGACCCGAGACTAGCCCCTATTGCGCCCTTTCCGCATCCGCATTGAATCCGCTGCATCTCGGCCTGGCCAGGCTCCCTTATCTGGACCAGGTAGCACGGGCAAAACCCCAGCTCTCCTATATCAGGCGGCTGAACAATGCGCAACGGATCCCCTATCCTGAAGTGCTGGCAGAGCGAGAAGCTTTTCTTAAGACTTATTTCAAAGAGGTCGGCTCAAAGTTCACCTCCACCTATGATTATTTGCTGTTCCTAAGCCGCTATCCCTGGCTTCAAGCCTATGCCCTGTTCAAGGCGATCAAAGCAGAAAGACAGTGGGAGCCTTGGGAAACATGGCCGCAGGAACTGCAGCAAGCAGACGCCCCTGAACTGCGTCAGCGCTATCAGGAACAGATCGCCTACCATTGCGTGATCCAGTATCTCTGCTTCAAGCAGATGCAGGAGGTCAAAAAAACAGCCGAGGCGGCGGGCCTTTTTCTCAAGGGAGATATCCCCATCCTGGTTAACCGCGAAAGTTCCGATGTCTGGCAGTGGCGCCAGCTCTTTTCTCTGGAATATGCAGCTGGAGCCCCTCCCGATATGTATGCCGTCGAGGGGCAAAAATGGGGATTTCCGCTCTACAACTGGGAAGAGATGGAGAGGTCGCACTACCTCTGGTGGAAACAACGCCTGGAGGCCGCTACCCAGCTCTATCACCTCTATCGGCTTGACCACGTAGTGGGTTTTTTCCGCATCTGGGGCATCCCGGTCGAAAAACCGCCCAAAGAGGGCAAATTCATCCCATCTGACCCTGCTGTCTGGATTGCGCATGGGGAAGGGATCATGCGCATGATGCTGAGCCACTGCCCCATGCTCCCGATCGGAGAAGATCTGGGCACTGTGCCGCCGGAAGTCCGCGCCTCCCTGAAGCAGCTGGGAATCTGCGGCACGAAGGTCATGCGCTGGGAAAGATATTGGGATGGAGACATGAGCTTCATCCCCTATCACAACTATCCCATCGCCAGCATGACGACTGTTTCCACGCACGATTCTCCCACTTTAGCCCTTTGGTGGCGCGACTATGCCAATGAAGCCATGGCCTTCGCCCGATTCAAAGGCTGGGAATATGATCCCCAGCTATCGCAAAGCCAGCGCCGCGACATCCTGCGCGACAGCCATCATACCGCAAGCCTCTTTCATATCAACCTCCTCAACGAATATCTTGCCCTCATTCCGCTGATGACCTGGCCGAAGGCAGAAGATGAGCGGATCAACCTTCCGGGAATCGTCTCAGAAATCAACTGGACCTACCGTTTCCGACCTACGATCGAAGAGATGATTGCCAGCGAACCCCTTGCCCAGGAAATGCGAAATCTCCTTCATTAATTCATTGTCTAGCGCGGACAAGGCAAGTATAATCACTCTTTATGCGACTCATCCTCCCCACATTCCTTATCTTTCTATCAGCTCACTTATCCGCCCTGGCACAACCCTCTCCAGCCAAAATTCGGGCCCTGTATAACAGCCTGGACACCACCTCGATCGCCCAGCATCTTGCCTTTTACCAGCTTTATCCAAACGCACCCGAAGGAGTCCTGGCCTTAAAGCATACCTGGAAGCTGCTCATGGATTCGTCCGCAACCCGCGCGGACATGCCGCTTCTTTTTCATTCCATCGACGGAATCATCGCGTTAATTCATAAACCTCTTGGCAGTCAGCAGACTTCGCTGAATGAAGCGGAACTGAAGGCGGTGGAACAGATCGCAGCCAGGTTGCCCCATCGCAAGCTTAAAGGCCACGGTGTGTGGAGCGAAGCAGAAGTCTTGCGTCTCGAGCCAGAAGAGATCGATCTTGCCCGAGGACTGCTGCTCAGCCAGCTTTCTGACACCAACGAGCCCCGACAGCAGATCCGCAGCTACGAAGCGCTGATGGATCTGATGGCCCTTCAGATCCTGGCGCGCGTCCCTATGGATGCTGCTCCCGAAGCAAAAATCCGCGCGATCAACCATTATATCTTCGCAGAGATGGGTTTCCGCTTCCCTCCGCACTCCCTCTACGCCAAAGATATCGACCTTTACACCTTCCTCCCCTCCGTCCTGGATTCCCACCGAGGTGTGTGCCTCGGCGTCTCGATTCTCTATATCTGCCTGGCCCAGCGCCTCCAGTTGCCCCTCGAGATGGTCACACCCCCTGGCCACATCTATGTGCGCTATCGCGATCCCGCGCGCGAAATCAATATCGAAACAACGGCACGCGGCATCCATCTCGATTCAGAAAAGTATCTGGGGATCGATACGCGCTCCCTCAAGCAGCGCACCGTCAAAGAGGTCATCGGGATGGCCCACTTCAATCAGGCCTCTGTCCATTGGCAGCAGGGCCATTATGAGAAGGCCATCGCCGCCTATCAGAAAGCCATGCCCTATATGGCCGACGACATGCTGCTGAAAGAGCTCCTGGGCTATAATTTTCTGTTCACAGGCCAAAAAGAAGAGGGCGAACGGCTGCTCCGGGCCGTTTCTGATTATCTTTCTGAAGATGCCGTCGCCAGGCGCACCATGGCCGAGGACTATCTCAAAGGCTATGCGGATGCCGAGGCCATCAAGTCCACCTTTATGGAGGTCGACGACAACCGCGCCTCCATCCTGAAAAAACGCCAAACACTAGAAAAGGTCATCGAGCAGCACCCCCAATTCCGTTCAGGCCTCATGCATCTGGCCATCACCTGGCTGCAGCTGCACCGCGATGGAGAGGCGCTAGAAGTCCTAGAGCGTCTGCATGATATCGATCCAGCCGAGCCCACCGTCGAATACTACCTGGCAGAGCTCTACTGCGAACGTTTCGACTACCACAAAGCCTGGCATCATCTCAAAAATGCCGAAAGGCTCTGCAAAGATAGGCAGCACTGTCCTAAGGCCCTGAAAGAACTGCGCAAAGAGATAGCCGCGCGCTGTCCCGAATAAATGAATTGTCATTTTTTCAATATTTTGTTATTTAACTTGGCATGACTAAAATTTACACAAAGACAGGCGACAAAGGCGAAACTTCACTTTTCACGGGAAAACGGGTTCCCAAAAACGACCCCTACATCGATGCCTTAGGGACTGTCGACGAATGCAACAGCGCCATCGGCGCGAGCCTGGCTTTTCTTCCAAAATCGGCCTCTGCCGTCCGAGATCAGTTGACAGCCATCCAGCACGCCCTCTTTGATCTTGGTGCCGCCCTCGCGACCCCGCGCACGAGCGCAAGCCAGTCGAAAATTGCCAAAACACGCTTCGACCACGAAGGTGTCGAACTATTAGAGATGTGGATCGATAGCTGGGAGCAGGAGCTTCCTCCCCTCAAGACCTTTATCCTGCCCGGCGGCCATCCTGCAGGGGCCATGCTGCATCTGGCACGCTCGATCTGCCGCCGTGCCGAGCGCCTCGTCGTCCCCATCAACCAGGAGACCGACGTATCGGATGATGTCCTCATGTACCTCAACAGGCTCTCCGATTATCTTTTCGTTGTCTCGCGCTTTGTCAACCATCATCTGAACTCCCCCGAGACTCTCTGGGAGCAGCATAAGCCTCTACCGAAATAATTTCTTGTTCATAAGCCATTGGACATTAAAGAGTCCGATTAGGTATTCTTCGCCACAAAAAACCTGATAATTCATGGATTAGATATGGCATCGGTATCTCGTGGTGGTACTCCGACTACTTTTGTTGCTCTGTTTGAACAGCTCGCACTCAATGGCATGGAAACAGATCAAATCCAACTCAAAACACTCTATCCGCAGGAAGATCATCTTACGATGACCGAACTGTTTGGAGTCGCTTTGGCGGCACGGAAAAATATGTGGAAGGAAGTTGGCGAAGATTGGATGCGCCTTGTATCCTTGGAGTATGACAGCAACCTGATAGACAGAATCTGTCCGGTGTTTCTTCGCATTCTGGCTGCAAAAGAAATTGACCTTCCACAAGCCTCTTTTGAAGCGCTAAAAAGAACCGCCAAAGACCAAAAGCTTGAAAGCCGCCTCCCTTTGATCATCGTACACTTACCGCCAAAGCCGAGTACGAAAGGTTGAACCGGCACGCAAGGCCCTATATTACGCAGTTGCGCAACCGCGAACTCCCCATGGACCAATTCCGCGCAGCTGCTGACAAGCTCGCGCAGTTGATGGCCTTCGAAGCCGAAGTGGCCGTGCCCAGCCAAACTATCTCTATTGAAACCCCTCTGGTAGCAACTAACGGCGTGCTTTCGCATCAGAATGTGGTCCTTATCCCCATCTTGCGTTCAGGTTCAGCGCTTCAAGATACTTTCAAAAACCACTTTCGCACCGCGCGCGTCGGCATGATCGGCATGAAGCGCGACGAGAAGACGGCCATCGCTGAGACTTACCTGCAAAACCTGCCCGAGATAACAGCCGAAGACCGCGTCCTGATTCTCGAGCCGATGATTGCAACCGGAGGCAGCCTCTCTACCGCTCTGTCGCTGCTTGCCAGCAGGGGTGTAAAACCCGAACAAATTCTCATCGTCAGCTTCATTGCGGCCCCCCAAGGCTTGCTGAGACTGCATAAAGCGTACCCTGCCGTGCGGATCCTTGTCGCCCAGATCGATGTCACACTCAACGAACATAAATTCATCGTCCCAGGTCTGGGTGATTTCGGAGATCGCTACTTTGGGACTTAAAACCTCTGTAGACCCACTTACTTCACTCGTGAGCGCCATTCGATCCTTTGAACACGCGAAGTTGCCTGAATCTGTGGCAAAAGCCTATCAATGGGGTATGCTTGAGAACGCAATCGATACGGGGTTGCAAATTGAGACTCCTCTTCTGCTTGCTATCCGTATCTGCAACTTGCCAGCTGTGTGCGAGTTGTTGAAATATCCCGTCAATATCAGTCAGCAGGGCACCTATTGGCATCTCTCACCCTCAGGGTTGTCGCCCGTTTTGCAGACTCCTTTGGAAACCGCCATCGAGGCGGCAAACCTGGAAGCTGCTAGCCTGCTGGTCGAATTACACCCCTCTCAGCATATCCCAGGAAGCCATCAGACCTGCCGCGATGTGGCCTTTCAAAGGTACCTGCATACATTCCATCCCCGGATAAGAGCAATCTTGGATAAAACCGTTCAGATCAAGGTGCATAAGGATTTAACAAAGCTGTTAGACCATGGTCTTCTCACAGAACCTGTCAAAGTATATGCGCAGTGGCACGATCTCGTCTTTCGCGAGATTCTCTGTAAACATGCTATTGAAAACGGTTGCTTCCATAGCTTTGTTTCCAAAACCAAAAAAGCTTACTTTTATGTGACCAACCCAGAGGATACTCTGATACCTCCCGTTGCCATTGCCAAAGACAAAAAAGAGCAGGATGTTGGGGCTCACTGGGAAAGCTTCATCTATAAGCTGACGCTCTTGATGAATCTAGAGATTCTCTTTCTCCCGACTAAGAAAATCTGCCTGATCGACCCTAAGACGAGACAGCCCCTCAAAATGGTGCTGCAACCCTATATGGATCCGGCGCGCTATCTTTCCTTTTCTCACAATTGGGGAGATCAGGTTTCCATGCAGAGCTATATCAAAGCCCTTTTTACGCAAATATTCTTCATTTTGGGAGATAGCATTGATACCAATGTACGCTACGACTTGCTGACAGGCGAGATCATCCATTTTGATTACGAATTTGCCTTAACTGAAAGCAACACCTACCAGGACGATGGCGAACTAGTTCCAATGTTTCAGACTTGCCTCCTGCTGTTGCCCCAGGCCTATCACACCCTTAAGCATGAGGAAATTGCTTATATCCAGTTCTGGATGGCCCATTTATTACGCAGCTTTCCTCAGGCTCTAGCCTATTTTCAAGCACGCTATGCCAGTACAATTACGAAAACATCCCCCGGTTCACTAAACAACCAGGAGACCATCCAAAATGCGTGGCATCAGCGACTCGCAGGGATGCAGAGCATGATAGAAGCTTTGGAACAAGGAATCGTCACAACAATGGCGGATTTTACGCTCGGCTGCTTCCCTGCCTACAAATCCACAGCCTACGGTAACATTGCCCTTTCGATCTTGAAGGAGAGATGCGAAAATCCGCACACGATCTCCCACGCAACACCTAACCCAGCCCCTTACATCAACAGCAATGGCCAGCACCAGGGATTGCGGCAGGTCATGCAGGGTTTCGCGGAACTGAATATCCCCTATGGCGACTTTGACAATCTGATGAGTGAATCCTATTTCCGATGCAACATTCAAACCTTCACGTCCCATTGTTTTGGTTTTCCCATTTCCAGAAGTAAACAAACTCCCGATCAACTAAAGAATGAATATATGGATCATGCCAATGCCATAGAAGCAGACTTTCTCACGGGAGAGTTAGCCAGACAATTGCCATCCCATCTGACCACAAGATCCCCGTTGATCCCAAACTAATCAAATTTTGTTTGAACAATCGCATGTTATTTACTTCCAATATGTTATGACATAAGCAGCAATTTTAACTTATTTTTCTTGTCAGGTCAGCTGCTCTTGCTATAATCCGACTTATCATCCTCATAAGGATAACCATGCATATCGCTAAAAAAATCATCCTCTTGAGTCTCTTTCCCGCCCTCTGTCTCTTAGCTGTTCTGTTTAAAATGAATTCCTTAACTCAGATCGCAATGGCTCCGCCACCCCAAGCTATCGATGAAACGTTGATTGCAAGAGGTGGTGGAAATCATGGCGGTGGACATCACGGGGGTGGGCATCACGGAGGCGGACATCATGGAGGCCACCATGGCGGACACGGGCATCATGGTGGTCATGGGCATCATGGCGGACACGGGCACCATGCAGACCACTGGCATCACGGAGGGCATTGGGGACATCACTGGAACCACTCGCACGGTAACTGGTGGCATGACGACCATCATCCCTGGGGAGACCATCACGGGTGGTGGGGCAATGGCTGGCATTTCTGGGACAATTGGGGAGGCTGGCACAACCACTGGCACGACTGGTACTGGTTCGGCGGCGCCAGCACGCAAGGATGGGGTGCTGATCCTATCCACTATTACAACCCTCAGTACTATTATAATGGCGCAGTCCCAGAAACATTTGAAGGTGCAAATTGGGGATCGTCTCCTGGATACTACTACGATCCCAATTTCTACTATTTTTCTCAAAATCAGCCCAGCGTCGAATATGAGTATGACGCGCCCCCCATGCAAACACCGGCTCAAGGTACAAAGCCGATGTAGCAGGGCCTCAAAAAGCTGCCTGAGGCTATCGCTGACCTTTTCATTTTTTGCTGTGCAAAATTTCCCAATTTTATTACGATACGCAGCTTTTAAAATCGCTGGGCATGAAAAACTACCTTGATTTTTTGTTGCAAATAATCTATCATAAATATTAGACGAACGTGTCGTACAAACCTCTTCCTAGAAAGAAATACGAGCACCGATTCGATCAGTTGGCTGGAGTCTTGAGAAGGGAAAAATTGATTGGAATTTATATGATCCTAATGGAAATTTTGTTTGTGCAATCATTATCTCCCATGGGAAAAAGACAAAATCTGAAGTCACAGCTTTTAGTGTGCAAAAGACAAAAAAAGAATTTGAAGAAAGAGGAATAAAATGGCCTCATCTACAAAAGAAGTAAAAAAAGAATTAGAAACAGCTCTCGCAGAGATTGGTGAGATCAAGCCCTGGTTTGAAAAAAAATTTAAAATCTGGCTTTATTCTCACCCCCTTTATCCGGTTGAATGCGAAGGAAAAAGCCGCGAAGAAGTCTTAAAAAAATACCCCAAGTATCTTGAAGTTTTTATCGAGCATCGCATGAAAGGAAAAATTGATGCTCTCAGCGAAAAGAACACCAAAGGAAAAGGGGGTTTCAGGCCAGGAGCGGGAAGACCTATAGGGACAACCAAAGAGCCCACGAGGCAGATTCGCGTTCCACAAGATATTGCCGAATGGTTGAAGATGCCGGGGGTGCTCACGCAAGTGCGGAGCCTGATGCAGGCGCAAAAACATCTCTAGACGGCATCGGCCAATTCCAGGACATTGCGATGAGCGTTTGTCCAGGGAATCATCTGCTCCTCAAGATAACGGCATAAGGCGCCTGGGTTTTGCCTTTCTTCCATGATAATGCGTGTATAGTCATTGTCGTTGGGGAATACCACCTCCGGCACTCCCGCTCGCTTCAAAAAGGCATTTAGTAAAATGAAAGACAAACGGCCATTGCCATCCTCAAAAGCATGGATGCGGCCGATTTCGTTGTGGGCAAAACAGGCCAGCTGTGTCGCGGTCATGCCTTCTTTATGATGGCGCTTGAGCTGCTGAACAAACTGTCTCATCTCCTGCTCGACCTTCTCAGGCATGGGGCTGATGATAATCAGCTTGTCCCAAACTCTTCTCTCTTCTGATGCCAAATTTCTGATCCCATCGAAAAAATCCTCCTGAAGCTTCAGGAGAGAGCTTTTAAACAGGGCGATCTCATCCGCTGTTCCAATCCTCATAATTTTACGATAAGAGCTTTTGACAATCGTCGAGATGTCGGCGGAGTCCCTGTCAGAGGCAACGATCAAGACATCCGTGCGAAATAGGCCTGCACGATCTTGAGGAAGAATATCCTTCATCGTATTCTTGTGTATCGCCTTAACGATATCTAATATCTCATCATCACTTTTTTCAAAAAAACGAGCATTTTGAACGATATTTTTCTCGGCGCAATTGAGAGCCTTTTGAAAATTGCGCATCCTTTGAGGATTCATCTCCAGTTTGATTCCCTTATAAAATCCCGGGCTGCCCTTTTCATTGTAATCAGGCAAATCAGAAGCTTTGAAACCCAAGACCTCTAATGTAAGATCCATTTAAAATTGTTCATCCTCAACAATTTCAAGACAGCGTTGATGAAGCTCTGGAGGATCCTTGAGCCTGCAGGCCGCGCTCCCGTCTGGCGTCAACCGATATCCTTTGATCATGTACCGGGCAAAATTCTTGGAAAAACGGGGCTGGGCGGGTGTGCACTGTCGCATCCCTTCATATGTAAGGGCACGTGTGGAGAGGTTGGGAGTTTGACTCATTTGGGAGGAGGGCATGACTTGATGACATTGCTCTCCAACACATCTTTGTGGGCTGGCCATGGCAACTGGCACAAACATCAGGCCCAGCGCCAGCAGACAGATGCCTGTGATGGTCAAAAGGCGCCAACCTATTGACGACTGAGAGGGTGTAATGTCGACAGACCTTCCTTGAAGCTTTGCTCTTTTTGGCGCCTTTTCGTCAGGAATTTGTGAAAAGTTACGCTTGGATTGCGCTCGCGTGATAACAGGCATAAACTAACTCCTGTTTCTACATGCGGAAATCCTCACCCAGATAGGAGCGGCGCACCAACTCATCATTGACCAGTTCATCAACATTGCCTGACTGCAGAACCTTGCCGTCAAGAATGATGTAGCCACGATGGACAATGGTGAAGATTTCGCGGGCATTGTGATCGGTGATGAGGATGCTGATGTTCTTTTGTGACAGGTGCTGGATCATGTGCTTCACTTCGAAAACGGAAATGGGATCGATGTTGGCGAAGGGTTCGTCAAGCATGAGACAGCAGGGATTTGTCGCGAGGGCGCGAGTGATCTCGAGGCGGCGGCGTTCCCCTCCCGACAGGGCGACAGCCTTCTTTTTGGCGAGGGGCTCAAGGTGCAGCTCATGCAGAAGTTCCTGCAGGCGCTCCCTGCGCTGGACTTTGGACAGCGGGAGGCACTCCAGAATGCAGAGAATATTCTCTTCCACTGTCAGGTTGCGGAAAACGGAGGGCTCCTGGGCAAGGTATCCCATCCCCATCCGCGCCCGTTCGTGCATGGGAGTCTTTGTCACATCTTCTCCATTGAAATGCACTAAACCGCCATCGGGCTTAATCAGGCCGATGGTGATATAGAAAGCGGTGGTTTTGCCTGCGCCATTTGGCCCGAGCAAGCCGACCACCTCTCCCTGTCTGACATCAAAGGAAAGGCCGTTGACGACATTGCGTCCACCAAAGTTTTTGACAATGTCCCGCACCTCAAGACAATTTGAAATCTGTTTTTCGGTCATGATTCTTTCTTGTGAAATGGCTTTTGAATCTGTTCAAAGCGCTTATATAATTGTTCAAGCTCTGGATCGATGAGATTAAAGCGCACATCGCCGATCCCCTGGACCGATTCCTTTTTTGTCATCTCATCTCTTTTGATCTTAATCCCCTGGGCAGCGCTGACCTGCATGTCATTGACCTGGTCATAGATCAGGACGCGTCTGCCTGCATTAGCAGTCAGATGCGCTTCCTGTGTTGCAGGCAAAATCTCAACGCGGTCTGCAAGCGCAAATTGATGGCGCATAGTCTGTAAGGACTTGTTCACCATCTTGACATTGCCCTCCAGAATAATTTTTCCCGGTTTGATTGCGCCATCGATCCAATCATAAACAACAAAGGCACGATCAGAATAGAGGCTGCCGTGCCGATCCTGATAAAACACCTGCTTAGAGCTATCTGGAGAATCCAGTGTCACTGTAAGATGAGTGTGGTCAACAATCATCTTGCCCCAGCA
>JAJFUZ010000316.1 GCA_021372155.1 Parachlamydia sp.
GCAGAGGCGGGGGTGGACGACTATATCGCCGAAGCAACTCCAGAAATGAAACTGGCACTCATCAAAAAAGAACAGGCTGGCGGACGGCTCGTGGCGATGACAGGAGATGGCACCAACGATGCCCCAGCTTTGGCACAGGCGGACGTCGCTGTCGTGATGAATACGGGCACACAGGCTTCGCGCGAAGCGGGCAATATGGTGGATCTCGACAGCAATCCCACCAAGCTGCTTGAGATTGTGGAGATTGGCAAACAGCTTCTGATGACGCGAGGGGCTTTGACGACATTCAGCATTGCCAACGATGTGGCCAAGTATTTTGCCATCATGCCTGCAGTCTTTGGAAGCCTGTATCTGGCTGGGAAGGATGCTGGGCCCCTCTCCGTCCTGAATCTCATGTTTCTGCGTTCACCCAGAAGTGCCATCTTGAGCGCTGTCATCTTCAATGCTTTGATCATTATTGCCCTCATTCCACTCTCATTGAGAGGAGTCCAATATAAGGCGCATTCCGCCCATGAAGTTTTAAAGAGAAATATTCTCATCTACGGTCTTGGAGGCATCATCGCTCCCTTTATCGGCATCAAGATCATTGACGAACTCGTTACGTTTTTAGGATTAGTATGAAAACTGCTTGCAGACTCTTTCTCTGGATGGTCCTGCTCACCGGCATTGCTTATCCCCTTCTGATTACAGGTATCGCCTATATCGCCTTTAAACATCAATCTGAAGGCGATTTCATCAACGTCGACGGCAAACCTGTCGGCGCTCGCCTTATCGCCCAGAAATTCGAGAGCGAAAAATATTTCTGGCCAAGGCCCTCCTCAATTGACTACAACCCTCTTCCCTCTGGTGGAAGCAACCTGGGTCCGACCAGCGTCGCATTGAAAAAAACGGTTGAGGAGCGCAAAAGCGCTCTGACAAAAGCCCATCCCGGAAATGAGATCCCCAGCGAGCTGCTATTTGCCTCAGGAAGTGGTCTCGACCCACACATCTCTCCTCAAACTGCCTATTATCAAGTCGACCGCATCGTCAAAGCGCGGGGCCTGGATCCCCAAAAAGGTAAAGAGGCGCTCGAGAAATTGATCTTAAGCCATACAGAAGGGCGCCATCTGGCCTTTTTAGGTAACCCCTGCGTCAATGTCCTCATGCTGAACCTTGCCCTAGATACACTTAACAAAGATACACTCAAAAAAACATGAAGCTGATTTATTTGATTCTGTCTTTCACGCTGTTAACCACAGTTCTGGACGCTGGACCAAGTTCAGCTTTTTGGACAAACTGCACGACATATGTCCAGCCCACTGGGACTGCAAATCTGCAGGTCTACAACTACTTCACTGTATTTAATCGCAGAGGTCATGGCTCCTTTTTTGCACCCGATGTGGGTTTTCTGGTCGGCCTGTTCAACTGGAAAAACTTAAGTTGCGAAACCGGCATCGACTATGTGGGTGGAACGGACGATTCGTTCTTTTTCAACGGCAAAGTAGGAATTCCCGAAGGGAAGATCTGCGAGCATGCCCCTTCCTTCAGCGTGGGGATTTTCAATGTGGGAACGCGCACCAGAGAAAATCGGACCAATCAGAATATCGTCGACGTTTTCATCGGAGCGACACTTCCAAAAATAAGCGGACAACTTTACGTCGGTGGCTTTTCGGGCAGTAAAGCCATGGGCAAAGTGCGCCAGGGTTATATGATCTCCTATGCGCGCAGTTTCAACCATAAGAAAGATTGCCATGGCACAGAGTATGATAAGTGGACCTTGGTAGCCGACTACGCCTCTGGCAAAAATACCATCGGAGGCGGCGGCTTTTCACTGACCTATTATTTCACCCCCGAGATCTTTATCGAAACGGGGCCGGTGTGGTTTAACGATGCGCATATCAATGGCAAGTGGAAATGGTCCGTGCAGATCTATTATACGTTGAAGCTCTTTAATCCAGAGCATATGACCTGGAAATAGCGAATTTTAACATGTTCACAACTCCCTTCCCTGGGAGGCTGCGACGGACACACTGCCCAGCTTCCCTCGTTAGACCCAGAGTACTGTCTTAGTTCCCGCTGGAACAGCGCCAAAGCCTCGGGCTTAAAGGATCCTAAAAGGGGTAGTATTCGACAATACAACCCCTTTTAGGATCCTTTAAGCGCGAGAGCTTTCGCTGCTGTTCGAGCGGGAACCAAGGCAGCACTCTGGGTCTTGGCAATAACGCTTCGGCTATTGCCTCCTCACGAATCTGGCCATTGTATCCGTCTCGCTCTCCCAGAAAAGGGTGGGGAGTTGCGAACATGTGCGTTGCTTTTAACCCTCTTTTTTGCTTAGATATCTGTATTAGAATTAAGGATGACCATGAAAAGCCTCTATTTTTTCTTTGCGGTTTGGTTCATTTTCGGTGCCTTTAAACCCTGTGAAGTACAGGCCGACGATCCGGAACAGATTCTGCTCCGCATTGCAAATCGCGCCAGGGAATCTCAGTCTGACGCCGTGCTGATCGTGCACAATGGCAGGGCCATTTTTGAATACCGCAGCGATCCCTACTGGCAGCCGATTGACTCTCGGTCGATCACTAAATCGATTGTCGTCTTGTCGATCGGGCTTCTCATTCAGCAAGGCAAAATCCCTTCCATCGACACCCCGGTCTATCAGTTTTATCCCGAATGGGATCAGGGCAACAAGAGGCTGATCACCATTCGACACCTTCTCAATCAGACTTCGGGCCTGCAGTGTGACAGCCGCTGCCAGGAGATTTACAACACCTGCGATACAGTCCAGCTGGCCCTTTGTGCAGAATTATCCAGCTCCCCGGGCAGCTGCTACGCCTATAATAACAAGGCGGTCAACCTGCTTTCCGGAATCGTGGAAAAGGCTTCTGGGCAATGCTTAAGCGAATATACAAGGCAGAATCTTTTTGAACCCATGGAGATCGAAAATTTCTCCTGGCAATGCGACCCTGCTCACCATGACTATGCCATGGCCCATCTGACCATCACGGCGCCCGATCTTGCCAAGATTGGAGACATGATCTCTCAGAAAGGCTTTTGGCGCGGCCAACAGGTCGTTAATCCCCAGTGGATCGAACTCATTACAAACCAGGGGCATTCCGACAATCCCTTCAGCGGCTACCTCTGGTGGCTCGACTATCATTGCGTTCAGGTCTATTGGGATGAACCGCTCATAAAGCAGTATGAATGTGCCGGAATCAGCCTGGAATATATCCAGCGCCTGCGCTCCCTACAAGGGCAGCTTCTCGATGTCAGAGACAGGGTTAATTTTCCTACCGGCGACATTCTGTTCAGCAAAGAGCTCATGAATTATCTGGGAGGACCAGAGAATGCTTATGACTTTTATTGCCAGGTTAATGCCAAACAGCTTCCCCAGGCGCGCTGGTCTGTCTCGGGCTTAAGGTCCTATTCTGCCAATGGCTACGAGGGCCAGCAGCTCATCGTTTATCCTTCCAAGCAGGTCATAGCGGTGCGGCAAATACGTCATAAAGATAAAGTCTGCGACAGCTTCCCTGATTTTGGCGCCCTCGTAGAACAGCTCATCTATTGCCAAGGATACTAAAGGATACTAGATGCATTTAAAACGGCTCTTCCTGCTTCTCACCATTCTAAGCATATTCTCGACAGGTTGTCGACGTAGGATGACTGTTGCTCCTGTCGAGGAACTTGCCTTCCGCGCCAGCAGCGGCCTGTCGCAGTATGAAGAGGAGGCCTACAGCCAGCTTATGGCTGTTGATGGACCCCTTGAGCTCTATCACATGCTTGTGACCAATTATGTCACGACAGATCAGAAGCTTGCGGCGGAATGTTCCGATATTGGCGCTGTCAATGTGAAGGGAACGTCCTGGATCAGTGAAAGTATCATCCGCCGCAGTTCTGTATTCCACGATGATGTGCGTATCTATTGCAGCAGGACATGCGGCAATCTTACCATTTGCGGCGAACTGTATGCCTTTCAAACACATTTTGAAGGCGATGTCCATGTCGATGACAGCGTCACTGCTGATTGTTCCTGCTTTCATGGCTGCCTCACGGCAAAAGCCGAGATCATCGATCTGCAAAGTTCCTGCGCCCGTACGATCGTCGTTGAACCCACGGGTCCCTATTATGATCCCCAGGTCGTTCGTCTCGCCAATGGATCGGTAGTGTCAGGAGATATCCATTTCAAATCGGGACGCGGCAAGGTATGCATCGACCAGACTTCTTCCCTCGAAGGGCAGATTTTTGGAGGACATATCGTTCCACCCCATTATTGGCAGACGCATTAGCATGTCCAGGGATGAGATCGTCGTTTTTTTGAAAAACCTCCGGGATGAGATTATCGCTGCGTTTGAAAAATTTGAAACAAGCCACCGCTTCCAGCGCAAGGCCTGGAACCATCGCACTGGTGGAGGAGGCGAGATATCTGTCCTGCGCGGCGATGTGTTTGAAAAGGCTGCCGTCAACTGGTCTGCTGTATCAGGTCCGCAGTTTCCCATGCATGATGGCAGCGGCCCCTTTTTTGCGACAGGTGTCAGCCTGATCACGCACATGTCCAACCCGCATGCTCCAACCGTTCACATGAACATCCGCTACATCGAAACGGAGCTGAAAAGCTGGCTTGGGGGAGGCTACGACCTCACACCCATGGGCTTTCCCTATGATGAAGACACGCGCCATTTCCACTCCGTGGCCCAGCAAGCGCTTGATCCCTATGGCCTCTATGCCGAATTCTCCAAAAATGCCCGCGAATATTACTACATTCCCCACTGGCAAAGGGAAAGGGGTGTGGGCGGCCTCTTCTTTGACCATTTTCATACGGAAGATTTCAACCGCGACCTGGCCATGTGGCAAACAGTTGGAAAGACCTTTCTTAATGCGATCCTCCCCATCTATGATAAACGCGTCGGGCAGCCCTACACGCCTCAAGAACGTGAAGAGCAACTCAAAAAGCGCGGACAATATGCTGAATTTAATTTAATCTATGACAGGGGCACCAAATTTGGTTTTGCCTCCGGTGGTAATCCGGAAGCCATCCTCTGTTCGATGCCCCCGTTAGCAAAATGGTAATAGTTTATTATGCAGATACTTCAACGTCAGACCGTCCATCAGGTCAAAGAAGCCTATCCGTTCCTCAATAAGGTTGTCAGCCGCTGTCCCAGATTCTTTATGCGCGACAACGAATCCGTCAGCGTGCACTACCGTGTTTTCAGGACAGCCATGCAGGTCCTGATCGGCCTGGGATCGGCCTTTGTCGCTGCGCAGGCTGTGATCCGAGCTCCCGCCTGTTTTGTCCCCTTCTTCACCATCGGCATCAGTGCCAGCGTCGCACTCTATATCGCCCAGGCCATCATCCGGCGCAAAGTCCATTATGAGGGCTCCTGGCCGATGCTCTACCTGCAGGGCTGCACCCTGTTAAAAAAGAAATGGCGCTGCCTCGAGGCTGTCAGCGTCGGTGGTGGTGTTCTGGCCATCTATGCCATCACAGCAAAACTGATGCGCAGCGCCCCATCCTGGGCCTGCCGGCAGAATTCTATCGGAAGCGGCTTTTGGGTCGGCTATCTGGCTTGCGACTGCACAGTCTGGCTTTGCAGAAGAATGTTTTTGAAGCTATCGAATTAAGATAAAATTTTCATTGAAAAAAGGGGTTTTATGACTGCATCTATTTCATTATCAGTTGATTCAATGCCGGGAGTCGATGGGGAGCTGCGCGACACGCTTAATGGCAATGTTGTTAGTGGGGGAAATTTAGTTTATTTTCGTCCAGATAGAGACCTTGATCTAGGCCCTTTCGATATTACGGTTGATTCGCTTACTATTATGGCCCGTACCATTCTTGGCAGAAAGGAATCCACTCTTAAAGTAAAAGAGCTCAAATTTTGGGCTAAAAAAGTAGACTTGAAAGGCCGAATCGATTGCCAAAAGGTGTTCCATTTCCCTCCAGAGGATCTCAAGAATGCTGAATTGCAGTTCACTGAAAACCACCCTAATGGCCCTCTTTCTTATACATGGGAAATAAAAAGGGATGCATAGCATCCCTAGCAAGCCTGCCGGCAGAATTTATCGCCTTCTTCCTGTGCTATCAGTTGAATAGTAAAACCCGGCCAGAGGCCAATTTCATGCTGTTCATCCGACCAACCAGCTCGATTTTCGACTACACAACTTTTGCTCTGAGAGGACATTAAAAGCGTACTATGGCTCCAGCTGCCTTAATCCATCGACAATCCAGCCCACAATCTGGCTGGTGCCTTCACATTGGTAGGCGATGGCTGGCTTGATGGCATAGCATTGATGGCCCTGGTGCAGCATGGCGACTTCGACATCGACGGGTTTCAGCTCTGTCACTTTCGGATCTTCGATGCGCTTAAGATGGTCGATGATAGCGTCGTACATGCGGTAGCTGACGACATAGGCATTCATTAATGTGCCCCAGGTCAATTGCCTGAGATGATGTGTATAGGGAAGGGATTGATGGGATTGCACCATGAAGTAGAGCATGTCCCAGTCTTCGGGCAATTCGGTCATCGCTTCGCGCAGCAGGCGTCCCAAGCCGGCTGTCGTTGCCGTCTTATAATTCTGACGGTTGACGAATCCAAAGCCATTGTCATCCTCCATGATCAGCACGCTGCTGTACTTTCTGGCGCGGGCTGCACACGCTTGGATGCCGGCGGTATCATTTTTCTCATTAGCCTCTTGAAGCTCTTTGCAGGCCTTTTTGAAATTTTCCTGGATGCTG
>JAJFUZ010000388.1 GCA_021372155.1 Parachlamydia sp.
TTCTAAAAATTTCAATAACTCAATAAACACCAATTAAAATATGTCCATCACGAGATTGAAGACATTCTCGATCGCTATCGCGCCGTTTACCCCGGCAAAAGTCTGGAGGATGCCCTGGTGTTTGGCCGCGATCTTGCCCGCGTCGCTGTCTATCAGGAAATTTTTGACAAAAGCTCCTTTTCAGGGAGCGATCATGGCGCTAAACACATTCACAACAATATCGACAATGCCAACAAGCTGCACCGCCATATGGATGCGAATGATTATTCCAGGAAAGATAAATTCCTCGAGCATGTCATCCACTTTTACCACGATATCGGATATACAACAGGGATGGCGACACGCAACTTCAGCGCTTCCAAGGACCACCCTCTGATCGGCGCCAAAATAATTGAGGAGCAGAAACCCTACTTTGAAAAGTACCTCGATGCTGAATCCTATGACATTCTTCATAAGTGCGTGCTCTATCACGCCATCGCCATGCCCAATCTCACACACACCGAAGAGAAGCAAGGGGCGCACTATGAGATGATCCGCGCCGTCACATCGATTTCAGATGCCTGTGCCGTCACATATGACCGCAAAACGCAGGAGTTCTGGGAACAGCCTCAGGCCGTCAGAGCATTGGCCCGCCTTAAGTTTTTTCTGGTCCAGTTCCCCCAATACCAGGCCAGTCTATCCAGTGATAAGATTGCCACAAATGAGTGGCATGGGCTGAACAAAGATGAGCCCATGGACAGGATGGCGCACGACGTCTTCCAGGGGGTTAAGCAGGAGCTGCGCGATCTCGTGAACAGCGCGGATATCAGCGAGGATAAGAAGGATCTTTTCCGCCAAGCGATCGAACAGCAGTTTAACGGCTTTACCGCTAACGTCACCCTGGGTCAGTATGGGGGCGTTCTGACGGATGTCGACGTGGTTGTCAACCCTAATGGCATGGCGCGCGGAGGAGAAGGGCCTAAATACCAGCCCAAGTTTGTCCTTGCCCCTTCGCTGGTATATGGCGTCCTGAACGACCTCTTTGGCGCCGACCAGGCTAATCGCGCCTTCAAAGCTCTCTGCGAAGAGTTTGGAGGTGATGTAAAAGACATTCAGGGATCCCTGGTTTCTATGGCGAAAGCGATGCAGAATAAAGAGGCTGTGCAGCCTCGCACTGTTGTGACAGGCAATGCCGTGATGGAGATCGCTCCAAACTATGAAATTGACCTCGATACGCACAAGCACTATAAACACCTGGAGGAGATGCAGGCAGGTCTTGCCAGGGTTACCTCCGAGCTCGTCGATGTTTATGGATCTGCGGAAATCGGCCTTGAGGCTAAAATGAACCTGTTTAATCAGTTTCAGGATGTCCGGAAAGAGAAAACTCCGCTCGATGTGTTTATGCGCGAATCAATCCAACCCTTCATGAGTATGTATACAGGAGCTCGCCAAGAGGATACGCGCGCGTTATTGCAGGATCCTCAATTCAAGCAGCATATGGAGACCATCCAGAAGATGGATAGAGAGCTCTCTCAAGTGCCGGAAAAGGAACGAACTCAAAAGGCGCGTGAGGCTGACCTCTTGTACGAGAGATTGTGTGGAAGGATCAAGCTGATTATCCTTTCGGATACAGAGCTTGGCTTTATGGCCGGAACTGTGCATAAGGAAGAAAGAGTGGCAGTGGGAGGATAAATGATGAGCAATCCAATTCGCTCTGCAGACAGCGGGCAGCCGCACTTTGCAGCCAAGGGGATACCGGAACTGGAAAAAATTGCCCTGTTTGAAAAGTTGGTTAAGGTAGCTAATGAGGTTTTACAGCCTGACCGAATTGTGCTGGAATCTCGCGATTTTGATTCCAAAAAAGATGCTCTGGCCTTCCTGGTGGAATATTGTCCCACAGACGATGCTGAAAAGTGGCGCGCGCTCATGAATCAGCTGATGGTCAATTTGGGAAGCCAGAAGAATAAAGCCAAGGCGACTTGGCTGCTGGAAGATTCTGTCCAGCCAGCAATCGATGCTGCTGTTTCCGACAAAATTGCTCAGCTTGAAAAGAACAATCCTGCAGCGGTTCAAACCTGGAAAAATTTCTTAGAAGTGAATCGTGATACAGGGAGAGAAAATCCGCAGCGTCGCGAAAGGGGAGAACCCGTCAGCTTTGCCGGTGTCCCCCGGGAACTGCTGCCCCCTTGGTACCTCAACCGACATGGGTTCCTTAAGAAAAGTCTTCAATAACATGAGATTTTTCATGCTTTAAGAGCTGTAAAGAGCCCGTACTTCATTGTGCCAATCGCATAATAATGATCGGCTACAGCTTGAGTTTGTTTTGGCAAGATCAAGGCCAATCCTCTTCAATTAAGTTTGATTTGGCGGTGGCGGCATGAAATCGGAGTGTTCCAGATAAGTGTCAATATTGCCGATAAGTTCATTCAAGGTCAGCTCTTTTTCCGAGTCTTTTTCAGTTTTAATGCGCTCAGCTATGATTTTTTTGATTGCCGCTGCTTTGGCTTCATCGCTCTGATTGCGCGCGCTTTCTGTCATATAAATTTGGCGTATCAGATCGGCTTCTTCTCGTGTAAGCGAACTATTTTCCACAGCTTTAGAGAGATCTGCTCCAATCTGAGTGTTTTTGTAGAATGCATTGGCGACGGCATTGGCTTCTTGAGCTGCTCGAGTCGGCTTCATAGCAGCTAAAATCGCCTTTTTCCGCGCTTCACTTGTTGGAGCTGCAATCACGGGAGAGGGTTCCGAAGCTGCTTGTCGCGCCACTTTTCTTGGAGAAGTTGTAGACGGAGGTTTTGGAGTTATTGCTTCTTGTTTTGGAGGAGCAACTTTTGCTTGTGGCAAAGTCGGAGGCTCGGTTTTCCAGAACATTTCGAGAGCATTATAAAGTTTCGTTTGATCAGACTGCGCCACATTTTTTTCATTCATCCAAGCCTTTATTTTGTCCATGCGCGTTTCGAGCTTTGGTTCTTTCTCCAATTCGACAAATGTCTTGGTAAGACTCAATGTATCTTGAGATGTGAGATGGGAAGGGAAGTGTTCTGCGTAATCTTTTGAAAATTGCTCAAACCTTTCTTTACTTTCAGCTTCAGTAGTTGCAAAATGAATTTTTTGTTTTTCCACAGGAACTTCTTGAAGCACTTGAATTGTTTGAGAAGTCTCGGGTTGTTTGATTTTTAGGCTGACGAGCGCAATATTAAATTTACTGGAAATGGCGCGGTACAATTGTTCCGTCAATTTATTAATATGTTCCTTTAAATGAGTTTGAGGTGAAGGCTCGAACTTTCTTTCCAGATTTTCGGCTATTGTGCCGATGCGATTTCCTAATTTGCCCAACGAGGTTCCTTGGCGTAACTTTGCTACCAAACCTAGCGATTCTTTTGCTGCAGATTTAAAAGGTTTTGCAGCAACTGTGCCAGCATCTTTAATAACAGCCTTAATGGTAGGACCGATTCCTTCAGTTGCCATATCAACACCTCCTAGTATCTATTTATTATTATATTGTTTAATAAATTATTTAAAAATTAATTATTTGTAAATTTAGTATTAAGAGGAAAGAATGAAAATAAATTTCTAGATTTGTGGACGGGATTTTTGAGGGCCAATCGCTCTAAATGGGGTCTTGCAGGATGCTTATCCTATAAGATCCTGACTGGCACAACCTGGCGTGCGGCAATAGGAGGAGCTGCATTAGCCTGGTTGATCTGCGCAATCGCCCTGTCTATTTGAGGATTCAATTTGTCGACCACTTTATGCAGACGGTTTAAATTGACATAGCGATCGCCAAAGACTTCCTTCATTGTATCTGTCAGCCATTTCTGAATATGGGAGGGATCCTGCCCGGTCAACATTTTTTTGACTTCATTCTGGACAATGGCTCCTTTAAAGGGCACCCAGCGCAGTTTGTCGGGAGTATAACGGGGAGCGACCTGGTTGACGAGCAGCTGCCAGGTCAACGTCGCTGCGGTTTCAATCTCTTTAGACAAAACGGCAGATAAATTCGGCTGCGGCGGATTGGGGACAAAGAGAAGTTTTTTCACCTTTTCGCGATCGAGTGGAATTTTCTCCTGGCCTTTGTCCTCTTTGCCCAATTTGACAAGGAACAGGGCGACGATCTGATCGATCATGGAGGTGCGGACAGGCTCTAAAACGGAGGTAAAGACATCGCTGATCTTTTTCTGCAGCGGCTTCTCAAGGTCCATTTTATCCAGAGGCTGTTTTGCAGCTGGAGCATAATGGTCATGATACCCTCGAATGAAGCTGAACATCCATTTGCCATAGCGGGTGTCAGGACTTTGCGGAATTTCGTCGAGTGCATCGCGGAAAATTTCAGTATCCAGCTGGCCTTCTTTTCTCTTGGCAAATCGGCTCACAAGAGATTCGACTAAAGGTTGTGCATAGGCATCGAATTTATTGGAGCCCTTGCCGACAACCAGCAGCTCCCAGCTGCGCAGGAGCTTGCCATTGCTCTGGATTCGCACAGCATCCTTGAAAACCTTTTCTCTATCTTGAGGGGATGGCTGATGGGACACGATCTTTTTGATCTGCTTGATAAAATAGGCGCCCCGGGGTTCAGATACACTACTTTCCAAATGATGGCGCAGGAGAAACTGTTCCTGATGCAGAATAACGAGCATCTCGTCCATATTCTTCTGAACCCGCGCCTGATTCAAGGGAATCTGCGGAAGCGCATTGTTCAACAGTTCCTTGATTTGTCTCGCTGCTCTGGACTTTTCCTCTTCGCTGCCGAACGACCAGGAATGCAGAAGCGGGCGGTAGGTCTTCATATCCGCCTCCATGGTCATCTTAAACTGCTGCCTCAAAAGCTGATCCTGTATCATAGGCAAGAGATCCAAAGCGAGCAGCTCATCCCAGTAAGTGGGATTGACGAGCAGCTCTAGAAGATCGGCGACCCCACTAACCACAACTTTTTTCAAGTAAAGATCCCAAAGTTGGGTGATGGCAGTCTGTGAGCGATCCATCACGACCCTGGCTTCCTCGGCAGTGAAATGAACGCCCAGAAGTGCAGGCAGAACAGATGTTCGAAATTCCTTTTCTAAAACGGGGAAGAGCCGCAAGACAAGTGAATCGGCAATCTTAAGAAGATCCAGGCGCATTTGTTGCTTGAGATCCGCCTCCTTGATGATCATAGGTCTGCCCGCGGCATCATATTGTTCGCGAGCCCGGAAAATCTCTTTTACCTCGTTGGCACAAAAAGCGGAGCGGGCAAACTGCTCGCGATGGAAATCGCGAAGATAGAGTTCTATCTGGATATTAGTCTTCGCCCAGTCACTCGCCTGTTTATCGGTAAGGCTTGGGAATTCCTTTTTGATTTTGGAAACGTGCGTCTCTTTTTGGCTTCTCTGTTCATCGTCTGAAAGGCGTCGGAAAGCTATCTCCCCTTTCATCAGCTTGGCTTCATAGTCTTTGACCCTGGGATCGACTCGCGTCACTCTTTGAAGAGCCTGATGTTCCTCTAAGAGCCTCTTCTCAGCCAAAACAGCTTTGTGCGCATTGGCGAGGAGGCTAGCTTCGGTCATGAGGGCATTCACACTTTCATCGTAAACTGAGGCATAGTCAACCTGATCGAGAACTTCTCCAATCTTTCGGACCATGACGCCGGCAAAAGGCATGACATGAGGTTCGACAAAATTGAGGAATTTTCCCATGACATCTGTTTGCCTCCCTTCAGAAGGCGCGGCTTTTTTCTTCCCCTCTTCAAATGCGATGACAGCAATCTGTTTGCCAATTTCGCAAAGGCCCTGAACCGGTTCACTTACCGGCTTTGGCGCCGGGCTGGGAGCAAGTACGATATTTTGCAACAGGGCGGCCTGTCTTCGCGCAACTACTCCACCAAGTCCTGTCATAATAGGAGAAAGTGCATCGAGTGCCTGCCTCGCCCGATCGTCTTGCATCGCACCCCGTGCTTTATCCACTTCTCTTCTCACAAAGTGATTCATAAGATGGCGAAGATGGTCGGCTGGCTGGCCGGCACGTACGACAGTTTGAGGGGTATGGGCCATGGGAACGACCCGGCGGCAATTGAGAGAATGGGGAGACTCTTTCAGATACCCGACTTTTAGAAAATCGACCTTTGCAGCAATGGCCTTTTCCTGAGGAGTGGGGTGATAGGGAACCTTTGGCCAGAAAATCTTGCCGACAAACTCTTTTACCTTGCGCGCCAGGGATGTCACCCTGCTGACAACTAGACCCGGCCACATGGACACATGAGACAAAAATTCAGCGAGATCGACATTACCGCTGGCTGTAACTTTTCGCATAAGATTCCTGAAAAATTAAAAACCTCACTATAAGCAACAAAAGATTTTTCTTAAAGTTTTTTATGTCTGATACTTTTGAACTTACCGTTTTTTGGAACGGATAGCCAAAAAGAGAGGGATCTCTTCACGACTGCGGTTTTCCATGCGAGCGGCCGCGCCTGTGCTGACCTTGTCGGAATACCACTCCTCCATGGACTCGATGTCAAAACCGGCTTCATTCAGCCATTGGCTGTAGGAAGCTAAAGGATGATGGAACGACCAGGTTTCGGTACTCTTCTTCTGGCCTGGATGCATCTGAATAGGAATCTTCATGGAGCTGTGGTACCGATCGATGCGGCGGTACTGGATCTTCTTGTCCTGGTCGATGCCCCAGGAGGATTGGCGCGGAATGCGAAAGCAGGGATGGTTGAGAACGAGGATAAACTTACCGCCAGCTCGCAGATGAAGATGGGCATTTCGCATGGCATGATCGGGAGCTGTCAGATTCTGGGCGGCTAAAATCAGCGTCGCATGAGAAAAATCGCGCCGCGGAAGAGCAAGCGGCTTAACAATGTCTCCTAAAAGAAAGTCTTTGCCCACACACTGCTCTTTTGCTGCTTTGATCAGAGAGGAAGAGGCATCGACGCCCAAATAGTTCATGCCTTCAGGCAGATGGCGCGCCAGAACTCCATTGCCACACGCCAGGTCTAAAAGAGAATCCCCTTTTTCCATCAGGCGCAGCACACCTGGAATGATGATCTGCCGATGGTAGTAGTGTCCTTCTTCGCCCACTAATCCATGGTACCACTTCCCTACCGATTCCCATGAAGTGGTCGTCCGTTTGGCTCTTGGATACTTAGGATGCATGGATGCGAATTGTACGCATTTGACAACTTAATCGCCACTCTTTAGCGTTAGATTAATACAGGATAGGTAATTTTGTGGATTTTGGCAGTTTAAACCGCATGGTCTTTCACACCGTCGACAGCCTTCAATCTCTGGCAAATACGATGAAGACCAATCCCCATCAGCCACCCGACCTGAAAAAAATCACAGATGAACTAGCCACAACAAACGAAGCTCTGGAAAAAACGATTGACCAAAGCCAGGTCTCTGATGCAGCACGCAAAGCTCTTACAGGGCTGCAGAAAGACTTGCGCGCAGAGGTCATCCGCAACATCTCCAGGCAGATTCTGACAAACGTCCCTCTTATTCTTCAAATCCAGGTAGGCACCGCTCAGTCACAGCAAACTATCTTTTCCAAAGAGCTGAAAAAATTCGAAGAACGCCTGCAGTATGTCATCAATCTCCTGAAAAAAAAGCGCGGCGGACAGGCCGCCCAAGTGGAACAGGACTTACAGGAGTGAAAATCTTTTATACTCTGATCTGCTGCCTGCTTTGTTTTGAACTGTTTGCAACCAGCGAGGAATCCATGTTGAAGATTGAAAGTCCCGCCTTTAAAAACAAAGAGAAGATCCCAGCCAAATACACCTGCGAGGGTAAAGACCGCTCCCCTCCCCTGCTGTTCAGCTGCATTCCCGCGAAGACCAAAAGTCTCGCCCTAATCGTCGATGACCCGGACGCTCCTATGGGAACCTTTGACCACTGGATTGCTTGGAACCTGCCTCCTACAACGACAGAACTGGCCGAAGGTGCCTCTGTTCCAAGTGAAGGCATCAACGGTTTCGGATCGTCGAACTACCGCGGCCCCTGCCCTCCCCCCGGCAAACCCCACCATTACTTTTTCAAGCTCTATGCCCTGGACACTACCCTCGATCTCGAAGCGGGCAGCACCAAAGCTGCTCTGGAAAATGCGATGAAGGGGCACATCCTCTCAGAGGCAGAACTCGTTGGTCTTTACCAACGCTAGTGTCTAATATCTATAGTGATCGGGCTTATAGGGCCCGTGTTGCGAAATGCCGAGATATTCAGCCTGCTCCGGCGACAACTCTGTGAGATGCACACCCAGCTGAGGCAAATGAAGGCGCGCGACCTTCTCATCCAGGAATTTTGGCAGATGGTGCACGCCGATCGAATACTTGCCCGGCTGGTTCCACAACTCGATCTGAGCCAGCACCTGGTTGCTGAAGGAGTTGGACATGACATAGGAGGGATGCCCTTTCGCGCAGCCCAGATTGACCAGACGCCCCCTTGCCAGGAGAATTAAACTCTTTCCGCTTGCCTTCCACACATAGCGGTCGACCAGCGGCTGGATCGGCGCCAGAGCAATCCCAGGATTGCCGTCGAGCCAAGCCACGTCAATTTCACTGTCAAAGTGTCCGATGTTGCATAGGATGGCATGGTCCTTCATCCGCTCCATATGCTCACCTCGAATGACCCCCACACAACCCGTCGCCGTCACAAAAAGATCGCCAAGTGGCGCCGCCTCTTCCATCGTGACGACCTGATACCCTTCCAAAGCTGCCTGATAAGCGCAGATGGGGTCGACCTCTGTGATCAATACCCTTCCCCCCATCCCAGAAGCAGCCTGCGCACAACCCTTCCCCACATCGCCATATCCGGCCACCACCACAACCTTGCCCGCAATCATCAGATTCGTAGCCCGCTTCACTCCATCCAGAAAGGACTCTCGGCATCCATACAAATTGTCGAACTTCGATTTGGTCACCGAATCATTCACATTGAATGCCGGACATCCCAGCTTTCCCTGCCGCATCATCTTTTTGAGATTGCGCACCCCCGTCGTCGTCTCCTCAGTGATCCCGCGGATCTGACCCAGAAGCCCCGGATGCCGATCATGCACAAAGCTGGTCAGGTCACCCCCATCGTCCAGGATCATGTTCAACGGCTCTTTATGGAAATAGAGCGTCTGCTCGATGCACCAGTCATACTCTTCGAGCGTCATCCCCTTCCAGGCAAAGACCGGCGTCCCCTTGGCAACCACCGCGGCAGCTGCCTCATCCTGCGTCGAATAAATATTGCAAGAGCACCAGCGCACCTCTGCACCTAGAATCTGCAACGTCTCGATCAAGACAGCCGCTTGCACAGTCATATGGAGGCAACCGGCAATCCGCGCCCCCTTCAATGGCTTGATATGGCCAAACTCCCGGCGCAGCGCCATCAGCCCTGGCATCTCATGTTCTGCCATCTCAATCTCGCTGCGTCCCCAAACGGCGAGCTGCTGCCCTTCAGGAGAAGCGACATCTAGATTATTAACGATACGATAATCGTGCATTTGCTCTATCTCTCTTCTTATTCTCGTATATAGGTAACAACAAAGTTGAAGACAAACACAATTCAGCTAACTGTGAGCATATTTGTTGCGCAATAACTCCTAAATCACTAAAGTCCTTGCCCATTCAAAAAAATAAGGCTCTTAACGCTGGGCTGGAAATTTCGTATACCATATGGTGTACAAAAATACGCGATTCCATTATCATCAAATTGTGGGGTTTAAGTGAAAAAAGGAGAACTAGAGAAAAAGCTTAAAGACCTTGGCTGGCGCTTTAGCAAACATGGTGGAGAACATGATCACTGGACTAACGGTACAGAATTTGAATCAGTCCCAAGACATCCCACAATAAATGAAAACCTGGCAAAAAAGATTCTCAAAACTGCGAGGAACAATCCTCCTAAGGAGATGCAATAATGGAATTAGAAGGCAAAATCTGGAAAAGCGGAAAATATTGGCTTATCGAGGTTCCCGCTATCGATGTGATGACACAAGGCCATACCCGGAAAGAAGCTTTAGATATGATCAAAGATGCCATTTTAGGACTTATAAGTTGTTATTTTCCAAATGAAACAACTGATTTTCAAGTGACTGTAAAAGATTATAAAAGCAACCTCATTGGCATTTTTAGTTCGGATGACAGCTTAATGATTGCCTTCTCACTGCGAAGGCAGCGGGCTGCCAGCAACTCTACTATTCGCGAGGTTGCCGAACGCTTGGGCTCTGCCTCTCCAAACTCATACGCTAAATATGAAAAAGGAAGAGCGCGTATTTCCCTGGATCAATATGAACGACTCTTGCATGCAGCTAATCCTCAAAAACATTGTCATTTAAGAGTTGTGTAAGATTTCAGAAAATTCAAACAAGAGGATTGACATGGTCACTCCAAAAGAAATGAAAGAACACTTTGAAATTGCCCTGAAAGAAGTTGGAAAAATAGAGCCTTGGTTTGATGATGATGTTCAAGAATGGATCTTCAGCCATCCAAGCTACCCTGTTGAATATGGGGGCGACACACCTGATGAGGTTGTTTCAAATTATCCGAAATATCTTCGCGAGTTTATCAAACAACGCTTGAACGGTAACTTGGATCCTTTAACGGAAAAACAAACCAGAGTTGATGGTGGTAAACGAGATGCCAGAATTCCGCTTAGACATGCAGCTTTTTGAGGATGGTGTGGTAGG
>JAJFUZ010000391.1 GCA_021372155.1 Parachlamydia sp.
TGGACTCGGCGACGAGGTTCAACTTCTGGCCTTGCTCTGAGTTTTTCCATGTTTTGAAGCGTCTTTTTATCGTGCTCGATCTCTTTATGGTTTTGCTCATGGAGCTTTTGAAGGTCTTTGTCGAGCTTCAACAGTTCCTTCGATGGCTTGTGGTTTTTTCCGGCGAATTTGTGCACGATCTCGGCCATTTTTCCAGACAGTGCCTCTACCGATTCGCGGAAACTGATATCCTGTTTGACGAGGCTTTCATCTGTTCCTTTCTTTTTGAGCAGGGCTTCTTCTTCTTTCATAAGCTTGGAAAGTTTAGCAACCTCCTTGTCCAGGAGCACACAGACTTGGGAATCTGTAGCAAATTTTCCCGTTTTGAAAATATTAACGAAACGGTTTACTTCATTTTGTATAGCTTGAATGATTCTTGATCCCAATTTCCCTTTGATTGGTTCCAAGCGCTGCAATTCTTTAGAGAGGTCAGTCCCCAAGGCAGCTCTCACATCAGAAGCTAAGCTGGTAACGCTGGTCATAGCAACCTCCTTGTTCATAGAATAGCTAATTCTTACAATTCATTACTCACATCTTCAATTATAAAAATAAAGCAATGCTTTAGCAAACAGTTTTTATTTTTTATAGCACTGTTTTGTTTATAACTCATTATGTGTTAAAGCAATATTAATGCCAAAAAGAAAAGGCGGGAGCTAATGCAGCTCTCACATCTGCAGTTATACCTGTAATGTTAGTCACAATAACCTCCTGGCTATACACCTCTAGTAAGTGCAAAATTTATGCCAAAAAGAAGGCGGCAGCCGAAGCTGCCGCCCAATCCTCTAGGCTTTATCCTCTTGCACTTTGAATGTGGGACTTAATCCTGGCGATCAAGGGTTCAATGTTTCTAGGCACACCAGACATAAATCCTCGGTCTTCAATCAAATCCAGAGCGCGCTCTGCCCGCTCGAGCAGGTTAGCTCGATTCATGGAGAGCCACTGAAGCCTAGACATCTTCGATGTCTCGTCGAAAAAGGCCTCATCCGCTTTTGTCTGGAAGCGATTTTTCTTGAAATCAGGGCTTGCCAGGGCCTGCTTAAACAGACGAGGAAGATCTTCACCAATGGCTTGCCTTGCGTTATCGCTGCCAGAAGGTGGGCGAGGTGGCTGGCTAAGTTTAGTAGCGCCTAAATTCATCTCCGTTTGTGCAACGCGTTCTCGGAACGCGGCTCGGCGAGTGGCCAATTCTTCCCCACCTATGGTTGGCTCACGCTGGGGAGTTTTGCGCCCTTCTGCCCGTTGGCTTTCCACGGCTTGCCCAGCAGTGCGAAACTTCGCCACTCGTGCGGCTGCTGGTTCCAGCTCTTCCGCATGGTCATGGAGTTTGAAAAATCTGTTAAAATCGGACGCTCCCGTCACTTTGATCCTGTAGGTATCTGCCATCAAGACCGCCGCCGATTTCACAAGCGCGACAAATTCTTCAGGAGCGATTTGGTTTGCCAGCTTGGGATTAATCAGGGTGGCAAGCGTAATCCTTTCATGCGGCTCTAAAAGTTTATCCATTTCAAAATCTTCGTAGATCGCTTTCAACTCCTGAACAATCTTGGGCCGTTCGCGCTTGAGGAGCTCTGTGGCCGGTTCTTCAGGGGCACCTTTTTCAAGGATAGGCAGCCTGCTGATGGCGCCTTCCAGACTATTCAGATCCTTTTCCAAATCTTCGACTTGCCGGGTCATCTTAGCTCCGCGGATGTGATACTGGTCGACGATCACATCTTTAACGATTTGAATGGCTCGCTTTCCAACCCGCCTTGCTTCTTCTGGTGAAGTAGGAGGTTTCAAATTGTTCTCCATCAATTCATTCAATTCACGCTGTTCCTGCGGTGAAAAGCCAGGAAGGCTCAAGGCATCCTTAATAAAGAGGGGGAGATTGCGGGCCACCTGTCTTTGATCTTTGAGTTTCAGTTTGACCATTTCAGCCCCTTTGCGTGCGGTCTTGGCTTCTGCAGGTTTTTCTTTTTTGAGCGCCGCGACTTGCCTTTCCAGCGCTTCCAATCTATCTTTCACTTCAGGTGGAATAGCTGTCTGCCTCCGCACATTGGTCGTCATGCCGCCCTGAACAAGTGTTTTTGCAGCATAGATTTTCCGCGTCCATTTACAGAGATTTTCCGCTCTGGAAATAAATGTGGAGGGCGACATCGTTGCCAGTTCGTCGACACTTGTTTTAGAGATATCCTGCATCCGCTGAGGGAGGCGACTAAAAACAGAGACATTGCCCTTTTCAGATTCTCTGAAGACCTCATATTGTTTTGTCAGAGACGCGAAATCTTTGAGCGTTCTAGCTAGATTTCGCTGGGTATCGGCTCCTTTGCCGAAGTGCCGCAGAATTTTCGTCTCGTTATCAATCGTGATTTGATTGCGCTTGAGCAGTTCTCCGATGCTCTTCTCTAATTTTTGGAACGATTTGGTGCGATTGCCTGTGTGTGCACCTGTCTGATGCATCAGATCGAGAATTTTGTCGGTCGTCTTCTCAATCTCTTTGCGCAGAGTTAACTGTTCCTGCAAGGCTTTAGGATCTTTCGTTCGAGTGACCTTTTTATCGGCTTGATCCATTAATTTATTCAATTTGCCGACCTCTTTATTTAACAAAGTACAAACTTGGGAGTCGGTTGTAAATTTGCCAGTTTTAAAAATATCGATAAAATAATTGACTCTGTTTTGCACAACTTGGCTAATTTTATCTTTAATAGATCCTTTTAAAGGTTCTATACGCTGCATAGCCTCATAAATTTTCGGTCCTAAAATATTAGAAATAGGGGTAGTCATAAATAACCTCCTTTAATTTAATTATAAAAACAATTATTTACAAAAGCAAATTCAATTGTTTTTATAATTCTCTTTTTATGCAGAAGGATTAGTGCAAGCAGCGTGCCAGAATTTCGGCCAGATGCAAGGGTCGATGTCCTGTGGCCTGGTAGATTTGAGTGCGGCAGGATAAGCCATCCGCCACGATGAGACTATCGGCTGAACGCGCACGGACGGCGGGAAGCAGCTTGAGTTCTCCGATTTTCTGGGAGAAAGCGTAGTGCTCGGCCTCGTAGCCGAAGGAGCCGGCCATGCCGCAGCAGCCAGAAGGGATCTCTTCTATTTGAGTTCCAGGGATAGAGTGCAGGATGTCCAGGGTCGGCTGCATGCCGACAAGCGCCTTCTGATGGCAGTGGCCATGGACGAGGATGTGCTGGGAAAGGGGTTGCCAGGAGACCGGCAGGTGTCCGGCGACAAATGCAGCAAAGGTGCAGCTGTTTTTGCTAAGCTGCGCAGATTGCGGTCCCAAAAGACCGGCGAAATCGTCTGATAGGGCCGAGAGGCAGCTTGGTTCGAGCCCCACAATTTTCAGGCCTTGGTCGAGATAGGGCGTAAGGGACTCCAGCAACGCTTGCGCTTTGTTGCGGGCCGGACGCAGCATCCCTTTGGAGATGAGAGGACGGCCGCAGCACTGAAGCGGTGGTACAATCACTTGATAGCCTAAAAACTCTAGTACTTTGAATGCGGCTATCCCGATCTGGGGTTCAAGGAATTCCGTGTAGGTATCGTTGAAGAGAATCACTTGTTTATCGCTTGGAAGAGAGGGATGCTGTTCTATCCAATCCGAAAAGCGTTTGCTTGCCAGCTGGGGGAGGGGACGATGGGGCGTTAAGCCCACGCGCTGTAAAATCCAACTTGCCAGACGGGTCTTTCCGATGCAGTTAGCGAGAGATGCGAAAGGCGCCGCCAGGCGGAAAAGGGTGTGGATATGGCCAAAAAGGCGGGAGCGCATGCTGTAGCCATGGCGCTCCTGGTATTGGAAGAGGAATTCAGCCTTCATCTTGGCCATGTCGACCTGAGAGGGGCATTCGGTCTTGCAGCCTTTGCACTCGATGCAGAGGTCGAGGACATCATAGAGCCCCTCGTCTGGCGCCTCGCGTCCATGGATGAGGGCACGGAGGGCTTGCGCCCTGGCGCGTGTGGTGTCGTATTCATCCCCAGAGGCCTGGAAGGAGGGACACATGAGCGTGTCAGGTTTGCGGCAGCGGCCGTTTCCATTGCAGAGGTCGGCAGCCAGCTCAATGCCCCCTTCTGGTGTGAAGTCTAAGAAGGTCGGAATGGACTTGATTGGTGTTGAGGGACTGAGGCGCAGATTTTGTTCGAGAGGTGGACCATTGACGACTTTGCCGGGGTTGAGCCGGTTCTCTGGGTCAAAGGCCTTTTTCAAAGCCAGGAAGGCGGCATAGAGCTCCTTGCCAAAGAGCCGCTCGTTGAGCCAGGAGCGGATGAGGCCGTCACCATGTTCGCCGCTAAGAACTCCGCCGTGCTCGACCAGAAGGTCACACACCTCGAGCATCAACTGGCGTATGAGGGTCAGCTCCTCCTGTTGGCGCAGATCGATGTAGGGGCGAATGTGCAGGCAGCCAGCGCCGACGTGGCCATAGATGCCCGCCTGCTTGCCTGTTGCCTGAAGGAGCATGAGGAATTTCTCCATGAAGGGGGCAAGCTGCTGCGGCGGCACGGCAATATCTTCCATAAATCCGATCGCGCGGCTGTAGGTGCGGCGGGAGAGAAGCAGTCCCAGACCCGATTTGCGCAGCTCCCAGACCTGCTGCATGGTTTTGGGATCGGTCAGGATGCTGCCACTGAAGGATTTGTGGAAGGTCTCGGCGCGTTCCTGAGCTTCTGAAGAGGTCTCTCCCTCAAATTCGGCGACGATGAGCGCCTGAGGCGTGCCGCTGAGCCAGGAGAGTCGCCCCTTCATCATAGGAGAGAGGCGGCCGAGAGCGATGATCTGGTCGTCGATCAGTTCTAAAGAGAGGGGATGATAGGGGAGCATGCCTTCGACGGCCTTAAGGCTATCTAGCACGTCTTCAAAGGGAACCAGGCAGAGGGCTGTATGTTTCGGTTTGGGCACGATGCGCGTTTTGATCTGAGTGGCAATGCCGAGCGACCCTTCTGATCCGGCAATCAGTCGGGCGAGATTGAGGGGCTCTTCAAGAAGTGTGTTAAGTCTGTATCCAGACACGCGGCGGGGGAGAATGGGGAAATGGCTGGCGATCGCGGCGCCATAGGTGTCGCGGATCTTGAGAAGCTCCTGATACAATCCTTCCGGTTTTTGATCACCTAGCAGAACCTTTTCTCCCGAAGCAAGAAGCAGCTCCACCTCTAGCACATGGTCGGCCATGCAGCCATAGCGCAGGGATCGTGCGCCAGCGGCATTGTTGGCCAGCATGCCCCCCAAAGTCGCTCTGTCTCCGGTAGAGGTGTCAGGGCCAAGGCGGTAGCCCGCCGGTGCGAGCGCGCGGTTGAGGTCATCCTGGATCACCCCGGGCTCACACAGGGCAAAGCCCTGCTCAACGTCAATAGCAAGGATGCGGTTGAGATGGCGCGACAGATCCAGGATCAGGCCTGTCCCCAGGCAACCTCCTGTGATCCCGGTGGCTGCCCCTCTGGCTGTAACAGGGACATTGTGGCTGGCCGCGATTTTCAGCGCTATGGCGACCTCTTCCGCGTTCAGCGGCTGGAGGATAGCGAGAGGTTCGACTTCGTAGATGGAGGCGTCGACGCTGTAAGCTCTGCGCGAGATGGGGTCGCTGCGGATCTCTCCCTGAACTAACACTCTAAGATCTTTGAGAAAACCGCTCATCGCTGGAAGGAGTAGATGTGGCCCAGGTTGAGGATGCGCGTCAGCTCGTCGAGACCCTGATGGATTTCAGTGACGAGCTTAGGATCGGCAAGATCGCTTGGAACCAGACGATCCCGGTAGTACTTAGTGATCCACTCGGTGAGGCGGCTATAGAGTCGGTCGGACATCAGAACACCCTGGTGCATGGCGCTTAATTCTCGATCGTTGAGCACGACCCTGAGGCGTAGACAAGCCGGCCCTCCGCCATTGCGCATGCTCTCGCGCAGGTTGAAGTAGTGCACCTCTTTGATTGGGTTTTCAGGCTGGGAGATGATCTGGCTGATGAGATTCTCGATCTTGCCCCCATCGCTGCATTCTACGGGCGCGGCGAGCGCCATGCTGCCATCGGGCAGGGTCAGAAGCTGCGAATTGAACAGATAGCAGTTGACGGCCTCTTCGATCGTGAGCTGCTTGTCTGTAATGGGAACGAAGACCATCTCCATGTCGCAGAAATCCTGGGCCTTCTTCCGGATCTCGTCAATGACACTTTCCGTCGCAAGGAAGGCCTTCTCGTGATAGAGGAAGACATTGCCATTGCCCACGGCGATCACATCATTGTGGAAGACTCCGCTGTCGATGGCCTCTGAATTCTGCTGGGCAAAGATGGCGCGGTTGGGATAGAGGCGATGCAATCTCGCAACAGATGTCGACGCCTCGTAAGTCTGCCTCGCAGGATAGAGCTCAGGGAGGATCGCATTCTGCCGAATTCCATAGCGGCCAAAAACAAAGAGCTGAATCCCAGGATTGCCATATTTTGAGCAGAAGCGGGTGTGGTTGGCCGCTCCCTCATCGCCGATATAGGTCCCAGCGGGCAGGGGAGCGTGGTGGCTGAAGAAGACCGTTTCGCGGAAAATGGTTTTCAGAATTAGAGAGGTAAAATCAGCCTCCAGGCCGCGGTGAAAGGTCGAAGATAGGTTAGCCGTCGTAAAGTGCACATGATGGTCGAGGCTGTCGGTTGAAGGGCAGACCGTCGCCGCATTCGCCGCCCACATCGCCGAAGCCGAGCAGCAGCTGTTGTATAAATCCAGGTCAAAGTCGGTCGCCTTCGCGATGATGTCGCTGTCTCTTCCCTCAAAACCCAGGCTTTTCAAAAAGGGGATGTGCGGCCGTTCATGGGGAGGTAGCACCGCCTGCTTAATCCCTTTGTCGTGCAAAAATTTCATCTTCTGCAGCCCCTGTAGAGCCGCTTCGCGCGGATTGGACGGGGCGTTGGCATTGCCCATCGACGCCACGTTGCCATAAGATAGGCCGCTGTAGTTATGCGTCGGTCCGACGAGGCTGTCGAGATTAAGTTCGAAGGCGTCAGGGCTCATGCCCCATACATCCCAGACTCAAAGAATTTTTGCAAGCAGCCTTGATAGCTGGCTGATCATGTAGAATGGAAGCGAAAGCACATTCTTTTCAAACTTTAAGGGAGCTTCCGATATTTTCACACCAATTTTGGAATTTTTTTCAGTTAAAAACTGCTGCAGAGATTTGAGCTTACCCGTTTGCCCCGACTTCACTTCAATTGGAACAATTTGACCTGAGACATTGATCAAAAAGTCCACTTCAGCTTCGCTCCCTTTTTTATCACGCGACCAGAAAAAGAGATGTCGGTCAAAAAAGGGATCGATGTAAGCCAGAAGCTCTTGTGCGACAAATTGTTCCGCCAGGATGCCCCGATGGATGTCTGAGAGAGGAAAAGTGCGATCTTCGGGAGTGATTTCCACTGCATATTGCAGCAGGCCGATGTCCAGGAAGAAGACTTTAAATTTTTTACTGTCGAGCTCTGCATGCAGAGGAGGTCCATTTGCACTGCTGGCGGAGACAAGATGGATCAGCTTTGCCAATTCTAATTTGTGAAGAGCATTTTTGTAATCCCTCGCTGGGTTTGCTGAATGGGGGTCAATTTTACTGTATTTAAAATGCTGTCCAACCAGCTCTGGAATACGATGAAAAAGGGTGTGCAAATGCTTGTACTGGCTTTTTTGGGCATATTTGGCTAAATCAAGTCGATAAAAATCCAAGATGGAAGCTTGCAGCCGCAGACAGTCCTGATAGGAATTGCTTTCCTGGAATTTAGCTACAACCGCTGGCATGGCGCCTACAAAAAAGAAATCGCGCACATAACGCAGCAAATGCTGATGGAGAACTTCTGAAAGTGGTTGATCGATAGTTGTTGTTTCAAGCATCTCATTCAAGCCTCCTTGCCCAATGGCCTGCATAAATTCCGTGAAGGAAAGTGGTTTCATGTTGATGAATTGAACGCGGCCGACTGGAAACGAAACACCCGGTTCATCCTCAAGGACAAATTCCAAAAATGACCCTGCCGCAATAACATGAAGGGCGGGTAGTTTTTCTTTAAAATAGCGTAGCGCCTTTAATGCAGGGACACAGTTTTGAATTTCATCCAGAAAAATAAGTGTTTTTCCTGGAATGATCGCTTGACCTGATAAATTTGACAGACGATTCAATATATCTGGAATTTCAAACGTTTCAAACGCGGATGTAAAAATGGTCTTCTCTTCAAAATTGGCAATAACTGTATTGGAAAAATGCGTTTTCCCAAACATTTCAATCGTGAAGCTTTTTCCAACCTGCCTTGCTCCTCGCACAATGAGAGGAAGGTGATCAGTTGAATCTTTCCAGCGGATCAATTCTTCTTCGATAGAACGTTT
>JAJFUZ010000027.1 GCA_021372155.1 Parachlamydia sp.
GCTGCCACCTTTTTCTCAAACTGGTCGCCTTTGATCAGGGAGTCGATCCACTTGGGCATGAGCGGCGAGGGTTTGCTCAAGCTCAGCAGATAATAGTCGAGATACTGGCTTAGGCGCTGCTCGGGCTTTTCCAGAAAGGATGGCAATGCCTTTCCATCTCTGCCAAAGATCAGCTGACGGTCCTTAAGAGGCAATCCTCCTCGCAAAGCCAGAGCTTCATAAATGAGAAACTCAGGATAGATCTGGACGGCTTTCTCGAATTGCTTTTTATGCCAGGCAATCATTCCCTGCTCAGAAATATGCTCCAGTCTGCCCACAAGGGTGACATTTTCTCCGGTGCCCGTGCGCATCTCAAGAGGAGGCGAGAGCCAGTGGCTATCAGAGATCTGCAAGGGACGATCCACGCGCTTGGTGAGTTCCAGGCAGAAGGTTTCCTGGACGCCAAATTTCCTCAAATTATACCTGATTTCCTCCCTATCGTCGACAGCTTCTCTGACAGCTACCTCCTTGAATATCCCTAAAGGCAGCCGGTCCGCAACAGGCTGCATCACCTCATGGAAATCGACTTTCAAAGCCAGTTTTCGCATAATCGAGCGGTCGATCGGACTCCAGGCAAAACTCTCGCATCCCTGCAGCTCATCTTCTTTGGGAAGATAGAGGCCAAGAGCCTTGTTCAAATAGACCTTCAAGGGATTTTTGGCAAACCTGCTCAGATCGCCGATGTCCAGGAGGATTTGTTGGTTCGTTTGAGACACCGGTAGACTCATTTCAAAGCGGGGAATGAAGAGAAAGGGGGCGCTTTTTTCTTTCAGATAATAGGATTGCGCCAGATGAAATTGAAACAGGGAACGGCAGGGAAACCTTGAGTTTGATTGAAAGTTGCTCTTGTCAAAGCCGTGAAAGGGGTGGCGGAATGTCACGCGGATGGAGGGCACTTCGCCACCCACGAGATAGGCGCTGTCGAGATAAGCCATGAGCTCCTGGACCACTAAAGATGGGGCCTGCTCTTTGCCATCCTGGAAACTCTGATAGGTCAGGATCAGATATTGCCTGGCTGAAAGAATCGCCTCCAGAAACAGGTAACGGTCAAAATCGGTCTTCGATGGGCAGTAATCGGCCTGAGGATGACTGTTGAGCAGATTCAGGGAGTAGGCAGATGTGGCGCGCGGAAAGGCGCCCTCTTCAAGGCCCATCAAAATCACCACTTTGGAAGGGACTGTTCTCATCGGAAGAAGAGGGCAGAAGCGCACCGCGTTCAGATGTGTCTCGCGATAGGAATTACGTCGCTTGTTGAGACAGCTTTCCAGTTGATGGTAGAGGGTGGCAAAGGGAAATCTCTCTTCCTGCAGCTTCTGCCCTGCTTTTATCAGATCGGTCAGCTGTTTGGACAGCAGTTCCGAATCTTCATCAAAGTAGACTTCAAAGAGGGTCTGCAGATAGATCATCCATTCGCAAAGAGGCCGAGTATTCTGTCTAAGAAGATTCAGGTCGGAGCGCATGGAGCGCAGCAGTTCAAGAAATCTGCCCAGCAATTCAGCCTGCGACGATTCAATCGCGATCTCCTCTCCGGATGGAGTCATTATGAGGCTTTTCAGAAGCCGCTCCATTCCCTTCTCCCAGGTGCCTGCATCGCTTTTTTCGACCATTCCCGAGCGGCAGTGTTGCCCTTCCAGAACCTCGTCGCGATGATGGTGCGTCTGTCCCCAGCGCACGCCGCTTTTTCGAGCCCAATCCTGAATCGTCTGCACATCCTCGTCGCGAAACTGATGCTTCTTTCGGAAAGCGGGAATGTCGAACAGCTCCAGGACCTCTCTGACACTCCAGCGGCTCGTCGCAAGCTTCAAAAAATTCAGAAATCCCTGGATAGAGGGATGATCACAAGGCGCCACCGCCTCCATGATATGGCAGTCAAGTCCCCCTTCGCGCTGGAAGACCATTTTGACAAGCGGGGCATACGCCATGATATCGGGAGCCATCACCAAGACATCTTCGGCCCTCAAATGATCGTGCTTGGCAATCAGATTTTGAATCAGATCGTAGATCACTTCCGTCTCTCGCAAGCGCGTAGGGGCAGTATGGACCTGAATCGAATCTTCCTCGCCATCTAAGGCCACCTTTTCCTGAGGCTTTCGCATCAGCAGCAGATCGGCCTGAACAGCTTCCAGAAGAGTCAATCGATCTGATTCTGCCGCAAAGACATCCCCAATCAGATTTTCATAAGCGGGATGCTCGAGCGCAGAAACCGGCAGGGCATAATTTTCATCGCTGACGATCTCCCTCTCTTCCAACTGACGCACCATTTCGCGGCCAAGCCTCCCAAAATTGGCGAGCAGAGGATTGCAGTCCCTTAGATAGTGATCCAATGTTTCCAGTTGCGCCTCGGCAGCTCCCCGGGATTTCCAGAAGGCGTGTAAACGACGACTCTCCCGATCGGTGCGGATATCGGTCCAAAAGGCCTGGCAAGGCGACAACAGGTAATAATGGGTCGGAATGCGCTCGGAAATTGCGACAAAGCGGTCGAGATGCAAGGGAGAAAGGTGGCTGATGGCGAACAAGTGCAGCTGCACGTCTCCTTTCACCTTTTTAAAAGAGATGGCCGGCAGTTGTGAAAAAAGAAGCTGCCAAAGCTCCTGCTGCCACCCGCTGCCCCAATCCTCCACCATTCTGCGTCCATACTTCTGATAATCCGCAAATAGCTCGGCAAGCTTATCCGACAAGGCAATCAGGCGGCGCTCCCCTTTGCGCGTCAGGTCTGGCGCTTTGAGATAGTGCATGAGCGGCGCCCACGTTTCATCCCTGGCATTGCGGACAACTCGTCTCAGCTGCGCCTCAATCGCCAGAGCGATTTCCACGCGCGAGGGAAACAGGGGACTTTCGCTGAATCTGTCGATCATTTCATCGGGATAGGATACCTCAATGCCAGCGGCGATTCCGATATCGGGATCTTTGGCCAGTTGCAGCATCAGCCAGGTTTTCAGAGGGGGATTGGGAACGACAACCAGACGGCGTGCGAATGGGTTGCACGGCGATGCAAAGAGCTGCCTTTTCAACTGCGCATACAAATCTTCGACGCGATTGCTGTAAAACAGGGACAGAGCCATAGGTAAAAATTATAGTCTTTCCTAGTAAAATGAGATAGTGAGAAATAAGATAGACAAATTTCTCATCGCCAGCGCCAATTAATTCGGATCAAGCCTTGCAATATATTATTACATAAATTAATATAGAGGCGATACTGGTTAGAGGGATTGTTAAATCCCATAAAATCTTAAGAGTCTCTTAATGAGATTTTAACAATCAATTTTTAAACTCAGGTCAGTATCAGTAACTTTGAGGTGCTATGAACTCTATACCTGTGTATGCCGCTCAACCGGCCCAACAACCAGCATATGTCCCTAGATATATCGTTGCACAGGTACCGATGGGATTTAAACCCTGTCCACCGAGACAGGACAAACCTCTGTTTTATAACGATAAGACTGGGGAAATTTACGACCCGACCACAAATGAGTGCTACAACCCGAAAACAAAACACTTCGAAAAGCCCAGATCCTCCTATTTTAATCCCAATGTCTTTAATCCGATTGTAGACCAAAATGCACCCCAGGTGCAGATGAGAAATGAAGTTCGGCATCTGCAAGTCCCCGAAATTAAGCCGGTCGTCCACAATGGCCGCGTCTGGCAGAAGATCTGCGATGTGACGAACCGCACGCTCAAAAAGCTTGCAGGAAGCCTTTGCCTCGTCTTCGCTGCAGCGCTAGCCCTGGCCACGGCCTGCGGGAGCTATGCCACCTTCGCCCTCCTGATCCAGCAGGGCAACCCCGTCGGGGCGATCGTCGGATTTCTAACCCTCTACTTCGGCGTGGCCACCTATAAATACGCCAAAATCGCTCTGTCCAAGCTCAATCAAGACAACCTGAAACCGATTGACTGTATCCAAAAAGCCTAGCAAAAAGCCTAGACAGCTCGGCCTCTTTCTTGATATGCTGCTCCTTCCATTACTCTATTACAGGACTTTTCCATGGCACAGATCAGTACCAACGAATTCAAGGCGGGCATCAAAGTCGAAGTCGATGGCCAACCCTACACGATCGTCTCCAACGAATTTGTCAAACCCGGCAAGGGGCAAGCCTTTAATCGTGTTCGCCTCAAGCATCTGATGACGGCACGGACCATTGAACGCACCTTCAAGTCAGGCGATAAGGTCGATGTTGCCGACGTCGTCGAATCGGATATGCGCATGCTCTACAAGGAAGCCGACGGCGTGATCTTCATGGACGACGCCTCATTTGAACAGATCAAAATTCCGGTCGCAAGCATCGGGGATACGGAACAGTGGCTGCTGGAAGATTTTGTCTACGAGGTCATCTTCTACAAAGGGCAGCCCGTGACGGTGGCTCCGCCTACTTTCATGGAGATGCTCATCGTCGATACTTCGCCTGGAGTGCGCGGCGATACGGCCTCTGGACGCGTCCTTAAGCCTGCTATTGTGGCGAGCGGAGCGAAGGTCCAGGTTCCCATCTTCGTGGAACAGGGTGAAAAGATCAAAGTCGATACGCGCACAGGCGAATATGTCTCTCGCGTTAACTAAAATCGATATCCTGAAGGACCGCTCCGCGATGCTGAACAAGGCGCGGGGCTTCTTCAAAGTGCGTGAGGTGATGGAGGTGGACTGCGCCTTGATCAGCTCCTCGGCCTCTGTCGACCTGCACATCGATCTGATCCCCAGCCTGGACGCCCAGGGGCAATGGCGCTACCTGCACTCCTCACCTGAATATGGAATGAAACGCCTTCTGGCTGAAGGCATCGGCGATATTTATCAGCTCTCCCACGTCTTCCGGCAAGGGGAATTTGGCCACAAACATAATCCTGAGTTCATGATGGCGGAGTGGTACCGCGTTGGCTTCACTTTCCAGCAGATGATCGAAGAGACGCTCGATTTTATCCGCCTCTTTTTTGGCCCGCTTCCCAGCAGAACCCTCTCCTATCGCGAAGTTTTCCAGCATTATGCCGGGTTCGATTACGTGCACGCTACCCGAGAATCCCTTCTGGCCTACCTGGAAGAGCGCCATGTCGCCCCCTATGAAGGCATCCTTGAAGAGGGCAAAGATGCCCTGCTCAATCAGATCCTGGGCACTTTCATTGAGCCCCATCTTGGCAAGGATGAACTGTGCGCCCTCGCCTACTATCCCTCGACTCAAGCTGCCCTTTCTAAGACCTTCCAAAAAGGCGACGAGTGCGTGGCAGAGCGCTTTGAAATTTATTATAAAGGCGTCGAGCTGTGCAATGGCTACCACGAGCTGACCGACCATCGCGAACAGCTAAGGCGTTTTGAAGAGGCCAATGAGGGCCGCCTCCAATTGAAAAAAGAACCCCTCCCCATCGATTACAATTTCCTCGAAGCCCTAGAAAAGGGGCTTCCCGATTGCTGCGGCGTCGCAGTTGGTTTCGACCGGCTGATGATGCTGCGCCATCAGACCCCCTGCATCAGCGATGTCATTCCCTTCGACTGGGAAACCGCTTAATATACTATCTTTCAAAATTTAATTACTAAATAATTTAATATGATATAATGTTGTTATATTAGCAGGTATTTATATGCCTTCTGAAATAACACCTTTCTCTAGTCCTATTCCTTCTCCTGAACCGACCGAAAATTTGACCCCTTCCACTCCAAAAAAACTGGACATAGCAGAAAAAGCTCTGTCCGGTCAGCGTGAAGCCTTGAAAGAAGCGCGAGCAGAAGACAAAATGCTGGATAAAAGAAAAAAAAGTCCTGCCAAGCCCGGCCCACTGGCCAAATTGGGCTTAGAAAAACTGGACATGGCTAAGTTACCCACCGAGAAAAAGCGCGATTCCGATGTCGATCGGGCGTTAGCAAGGCTCTCCCAAGAGTATGCGAAACTTCCCACTGATAAACAAAACGGTTCTGTGACACAAAAAGCTCAAGATTTACTGGGCCAGGGAGCCTTTAAAAAGATTTATAGAGCTCAGTCTGGGCTTATCCCTGTTGCCATGGCTGTCAGCACTTTCAAAAAATGG
>JAJFUZ010000038.1 GCA_021372155.1 Parachlamydia sp.
CGGTACACATTTAGGAGGAATTGAAAATCTGAAATTTCACTTTCAGAATTACATTTCAGGTGGATACTATCCTTTTGTATTTGAAGATGAACATTCTTATTATGAACGTATCGAAAGAATTATTAATAAAACAATTTTCGAAGATATTGCCAATTACTATAACTTGAAGACTCCAAGTCTTCATTATTTTAAACAGCTGATCAGCTTTCTCGCATCGATTCCTCCTGGAGAAATCAATACGCATCATTTGGCACAATCCCTGAAAATTGATCATAAGACGGCATTTCACTACTTGTCCATTCTGGATTCTGTCAACCTGGCCAGGTTTGTCTATCCCTATGATGGCGGTAGTCGGCTTCTGGAGAAGCCCCAGAAAGTTTTTCTGCACAATACTTCGCTGCTGTATGCCCTGCAAAGGATTTTGGGGGAGCCCATTTCAAAGGGCACATGCAGAGAACTTTTTTTTATCCAGACATGCACAGACGCTGGTGTTGACCTTTTTTACGCATCTGAAGGTGATTTTCGTACACGCAATGCTGTATTTGAAATCGGGGGAAAGAACAAATCCAGAAAACAGGTTCGAGAATCTCAGCTGCCAGCCTATCTGGTGAAAGACGATCTCCTCTATCCGATGGAAGGCGCTATTCCGCTGATGTATTTTGGTTTTCTGTATTAATTTTACAAAATCCGCTCGAGGATCGATTCCACAGTAAATCCAAATTCGGGGGCCAGGTCCCTTGCGGGTGCCGAAGCTCCAAATGTGTCCATGCAGATGGCAATGCCTTCGCGGCCGGTGTATTTGTGCCATCCAAGCTCGACTCCTGCTTCGATGCTGACGCGGCGGCCCAGGTCTCCGCCGAAAAGGCTGTTTTTATATTCCGTAGACTGTTGTTCAAAGAGCTCCCAGCAGGGCATCGAGATGACGCGCACCGCTTTGTCCAGCTTTTCCAGCTCTGTGGCTACATCGAGAGCAAGATGCACTTCAGAGCCTGTGGCGATCAGGGTGTAATCGGGTTTTCTGGTTTCGCGCTTGAGGATATACGCACCGCGGCCTAAGCCGTCTGCATAGGCTACCTTTGTTTGCGCCAGGTCGGGTAGATTTTGACGCGAGAGGATAAGCGCAGTAGGCCCTTGGTAGCGCAAGGCGGCGATCCAGGCCATTTTGACTTCGTTGGAATCGGCAGGACGGATCACGTTGAGAAAGGGGATGGCCCGGAGGGCGGCATAATGTTCGATGGGCTGGTGTGTGGGGCCGTCTTCGCCCAGGAAGATTGAGTCGTGGGTAAACTGATAGATCACATGCTCCCTCATCAGGGCGCAGAGGCGGATGGCGTTGCGCATATAATCTGAGAAGGTGAGGAAGGTGCCGATGAAGGGCACGATCATGCCTGACTGGGACAGGCCTGTAGCCATGGTGGCCATGCCAAATTCGCGCACGCCGAATTTGATGTTGCGGCCATTGAAGTTGCCTGGAGCCACAAGAGGATATTTTTTCATCATGGTCAGGTCGGAAACCGAAAGGTCGGCCGAACCGCCGTAGAGGAAGGGCAGCATCTCCCCTAGAGCGTTGGTGACATCCTGAGAGGCTTTGCGCCCTGCGACAGGGGCTTTGATTTCGATGGCTTTGAGCTTCTGTTCCAGATCGTCGGGGATCTGGCGATGAGCCATCGCTTCAAATTCCTTGAGTTTGTCGGGGTTGGCTTTGGCCCAGGCGTCGAAAAGTTTGCGCCATGCCTCCTGCTGCTCCGCATCCTGGATGCGCTTCTTTTTGAAAAATTCGTAGACGGCGGGAGGGACAAAGAAGGCCTCTTCAGGGATTCCAAGGGCTATTTTGGACTCTTTTACCTCTTCGACTCCCAAGGGGGAGCCGTGGGCTTTCGATGTGCCAGCCTTGTGGGGAGAGCCTTTGCCGATGATCGTGTGAGCGATAATCAGGCGCGGGCGCGTCTGATTGCGGCGCGCCTCGCTGAGGATAAGGTGTACGGCGTCAAGATTGTTACCATCCACTTCATAGACCTCCCAACCATAGGCGAGATAGCGCGCTTTGGTGTCTTCGGATAAGCATTCGCTTGTGGGGCCGTCGAGGCAAATCTTGTTTGAGTCGTAAATCGCAATAATGTTGTCCAGTTTCAAGTGGCCTGCGAAAGAGGAGACTTCCGAGGTGCAGCCTTCCATCATGCAGCCATCGCCCATCAAAACGTAGACTTTGCTGTCGATGATTTTATGTGCGGAAGTGTTAAATTTGGTCTCCAGCAATTTGAGAGCGAGTGCCTGTCCGATCGCGTTGCCCAATCCCTGGCCCAACGGACCTGTGGTGGTCTCGACGCCCACCGTCTCGCGGTTTTCAGGATGGCCGGGCGTGCGGGAGTGGAGCTGGCGGAAGCTTTTGAGATCCTCCATAGTCAGGTCATAGCCGGCCAGGTGCAGGCAGGAATAGAGCAGCATTGAACCGTGGCCTGCCGAGAGTATAAACCGGTCGCGATTGAACCAGTGAGGATCTTTGGGATTATATTTGAGAAGAGAGCTGAAGAGGTAGGCGCCAATTTCCGCGCAGCCCATCGGCAACCCCGGGTGACCGGAGTCGGCCTTCTGGACGGCATCCATGGAGAGACCGCGGATGGTGTTGGCGATTTTGGAGAGCGTCTGTTTCAGCTCTGGATCCAGTCCTCTGTCTGTTGTCATATTGGCTCCCCTTTTATGAATGCGTGACTGGATAGACTATACGATTGCCAGTCGGAGTCGCAAGAATTTTTTCTCAAGTGTGTCGAGCTAATTGCAAAACTCCATTTGGAGGCAAATTCGCGCTTTGGCCACCGGATTCGCATTCTTCGCAAGTTGCCTACTTTCATCAAGTATGTCAACTTGCGAAGAATGCGAACCGTTGACCAAATCATCGAATTTGTTCTCCAAAACGAGTTTTGCAATTAGCTCTTTCGAACATTATTTTTGATAAAATCGACAAAAAGCCGGATCTTCGAGTGCAGATGGCGGCGCTGAAGATAGTACAGATGGATAGGAATCGTATTTTTGCTTTCCATATAATCTGACAACAGCTCGACCAGGGTTCCATTTTGCAACTCCTGTTCGATTACGTGCGCCTGCATCATGCCTATTCCTAAGCCGTTCAAGACACATTGCCTTATCGCCAATTGGTCGTTGACGAGTATCTTTGGAACCGCATTGACCTGTTTTCCTTTTTTAAGCTCCAATGTGGAACTGCCCGGTGCGATGGGATGGATGATTAAGGCATGTTTCAAAAGATCCTCTGGATTTTTGGGGATTCCAAACTTCTGGAGATAATCGGGCGTTGCACAGAAAACGCGACGCGTCATGATCACAGCTGTTTGAATAGCATCGGGTGGGCCTGCTCCAAAGACTCCTACGACTACATCAATTTTTTCTTCGCGCATCTGCGGCATGAGATGCCGAAAATCAAGCTTCAGGTTAATTTTAGGATATTTCTTAAAGAATTCAGGCAAATAAGGGAGAATGTATTTATGGGCGAAAACAGGCCCGCTCACAATGGAGAGCTGGCCCGTGGGCTCCTCTTTTAACCCCGCCAGCAAGGCATCCACTTCTGCGACATTCTCCATGATCTGGCGACATTCTTCATAGACGAGCTGTCCCTCCTCCGTGAGAGCGACGTCGCGCGTCGAACGAAGCAGCAAAGCCACTCCCAGCTCTTCTTCAAGCTGCATGACATGTTTGCTGGCGGCAGCCCGGCTGATGCGACGCGCTTTAGCAGCGCGGGTAAAGCTCTTTGTTTCCGCTACCAGGATAAATGTTTCGACGTTATTGAGATTGCGCATATTGTTTCCATTATGTTAACAAATATTAACTTTATTGTATATTGTAAACTAATGTTAATTGAAATATAATTAAATGTATAACAAAAAACAGGAGGTTTTTTATGAAGACAAAATTATTTACAATCTTAGTTTCGATGGTTTCCTTTTTACCGTTGCTGGCACAAGCGCATGGTCTGGACGAGGTCGATCTATCGCGGGTAGAAGAGGTCAAAGTGATCGATCCTGAAGCTTTAAAATGGGGAGAAACCGTCTATCCAGGAACGGAGATCACGAATGTTTTCGGAGATCCTAAAAAACCTGGCCAGGTATATACCATTCGCTTTAGATTGCCGGCTAACTACGTCGTGCCGCCACACACACATTCTCAAGATGAATATATGACGGTTATTTCAGGAAGCTTGAATGTGGGAATCGGCGAAACGGTGGACAAAAACAATACCGTGCTTCTGCCTGTTGGTGGTGCCATCGGCATTCCTGGCAAAGTTCCCCATTACGCCTGGACAACGGAAGAGATGATCATGCAAGTGCATGCCATAGGACCTCGAGATACCACATTTGTTCCCTCTCCATAAAAGTTAATATTCCCAGGCCGTAAGGCCTGGGTATTCCCTGCTTGAGTCCTTTCTTCCTTTTGTATTATAATCTACTGTTTTTCCAAGGTGCACAACAATGCAGACACAAAACATTCGCCGCCAGTTTATTCAATATTTTAAAGAGAAGCAGCATGCGCACATCGCCTCTTCTCCTGTGGTTCCTTTTGATGACCCGACTCTGCTCTTCGCAAACGCGGGAATGAACCAGTTTAAGGATGTATTTCTTGGCGCGTCCATGAGGGACTACAAGCGCGCGGTCACAAGCCAAAAATGTGTCCGCGTTGGCGGCAAGCACAATGATCTCGACAATGTCGGCCACACGAGCCGCCACCTCACCCTTTTTGAGATGCTGGGCAATTTCTCCTTCGGCGATTATTTCAAGGAAGAGGCCATACAGTTTGCCTGGGAGGTCTCGACGCAGGTTTTCGGGCTCGATCCCAAACGTATCTGGCCCACAGTCTTCCGCGAAGATGACCACGCCTTCGAGCTTTGGACGCGCTATGTCCCCGCCGATCGCATCACGCGTCTCGATGAAAAAACCAATTTCTGGGCCATGGTCGATGTCGGTCCCTGCGGTCCCTGCTCGGAATTGCTGTATGACCGCGGACCAGTCTATGGACCGGCTGAAAAACCGATTGACGATGTGACCGAAGAGCGCTATCTGGAGTTTTGGAATCTGGTCTTCATGCAGTACAATAGAACTCCTGAGGGTAAGCTGGAAGACCTGCCAAAGCCTTCGATCGATACCGGAGCAGGCCTTGAGCGCGTCGTCAGCTTGAAGATGGGTGTCGACAGTGTGTTTGAGACGGATGTGCTGCGCTCCATTATCGGAAAAGTCGAAGAAGTCAGCGGAATCAAGTATGACCTTAAAGATCAGCAGATGGGCCCGGCCTTCCGGGTGATTGCCGACCACCTGCGCTGTCTGGCTTTTGCAATCGCCGACGGGGTGCAGCCGAGCAATGTCGATCGAGGCTATGTCCTGCGCAAGGTGTTGCGCCGCGCTGTACGTTACGGGCGCATGCTGCGCATGGAGGAACCCTTCCTGGCAAGAGTCTTGCCCAAATTGATTGAAACGATGGGAAGCGATTATCGTGAGCTGGAAAAGGCGGAGAAGCGCATCTCCGAGATTCTGACGACGGAAGAAGAGGCTTTCATCCGCACTTTGAAGCGCGGAGGTAACATCCTTAATCAGATCATTGAGAGTTCCCATGCGCAAGGCGACAGAATTTCGGGAGACGATGCCTTTAAACTTAAGGACACCTACGGTTTTCCCATTGAGGAGATCCTCCTGCTGGCAAAAGACGCGGACCTGACTGTCGATACCGATCGCTATCTTGTTCTCGAGAAGGAAGCCAAAGAGCGGTCGAGAAGTTCACAGAAGGTCACGCAGCAGCTGGCGACCGAGAGCCTTTTTGAAAATTATATCCGTACGTCTGGACCCTGCAAGTTTGTGGGATACCAGGAGCAAAATGCATCTGGCAAGGTGACTGCCCTGGTTGTCGATGGCACCTTCGTCGAGGAGATGCAGGCGGGCCAGGAGGGCATGGTCGTCCTGGATCAGACGCCTTTCTACGCCGAGATGGGCGGCCAGATCGGCGATGCTGGCACGCTCGTCAATGAGGGCGCTCAATTCGCAGTAGTCGACTGCGTGGCCCCATTCAAAGGGGTCATCGCCCACGTCGGCAAGCTTCAGATTGGCGCTCTCAGGGTAGGGATGCCTATCCAGGCCTCTGTCAATGCTCCAAGGCGCCAGAAAATTGCCAACAACCATACCGCCACGCATCTTCTTCACTGGGCTCTGCACCATGTTCTGGGGGAACATGTCAAACAGGCCGGTTCTGTCGTCGATTCTGAGCGCCTGCGCTTCGACTTTAGCCACCACAAAGCTCTGACCCAGCAAGAGCTGAACCAGATCGAGGACCTTGTCAACGGCAAGATTCGCGACAACATTCCCGTGCGCTGGTATGAGATTCCCTACGAGGAGGCGCAGCAGAAGCCGGAAATCAAGCAGTTTTTCGGCGAAAAGTACAGCCACCTCGTGCGCGTGATCGACATCGATTTTTCCAAAGAGCTCTGCGGAGGCACCCACACGTCAGCAACGGGGACAATCGGCCTCTTCCGGATCGCCAAAGAGAGCAGCATTGCCGCCGGCGTCCGCCGCATTGAAGGGGTGACGGGAGTAGAGGCGGAGCAGCTTGCCCGCCAGAGCGAAGAGACGATCGCCGCTTGCGCTGCTCTCCTCAAGACTCAGCCTTTGAAGCTGCAGGAGAGGGTGGAAAAGCTCTTGGAGGAAAACCGTCAGATGGCCCACGAGATCAAGGAGGCCAAAAAGGCGCAGCTTGATCAGCTTGTGGCCTCGCTGGCGACAAAAGTGGAGCAGCTTAACCATATCCCGGCCCTGATTCAGAATGTTGCTGTGACACCCGAGGATCTTCGCGTCTGCGCCGATGAGCTGATGGGGCGCACTCCATCGCTTGCGCTGATATTGGCTGCGACAGATCCTCAGAAGTGCCACGTGATCGTCCGCGTTAGCGACGACCTGGTGGCAAAGGGCATCAGCGCCCAGGAGATCGTTAAGGCGATCGCGCCGATCATCGATGGCAGCGGCGGCGGTAGGCCAAACAGCGCCCAGGCTGGCGGCAAGACGCCCGTCAAGCTTCCCGAAGCCTTGGCTAAAGCGAGAGAGTTGATCCGCTAAATGTTGTTCAGCGAATTGTTAAAGAGCCAGCAGCTGGCCGATTTAAACCAGGCCTTGCACACTGGCGATTCGATCTTGATTGAAGAGCTCTGGAATGCACCAAAGGCGCTGATCTCTGCTGTGGCCCTGCAGGCGACTGGCAAGCACATTCTCATCCTCACAGGGGCCAGTCAGGAGGAGGTTCGTCTTTTCAGCGATTTTGCCTTTTTTACCGATCGCACAGTCGTCGACTTTCCGGCCTGGGAGACGCTTCCTTCTGAAAATATTCCTCCCAGTCCCGATATCGTGGGAGATCGCTATAAGGCTCTTCAGGAGATCAGGGGTGCGAAACAGCCTTACATTGTTCTAAGTGGTCTACAGGCCTGTCTGCAGAAGCTGATCCCTCCAGGAAAATTCTCCAGCATGTATCTATCACTCAAAACGGGCGATACCATCTCGCTGGAAAGCCTGGTGGAACATTTGAACAAGTCCGGTTACCAGAGGCGCCCCGTCGCTTCAGATAAAGGCGAATTTGCCGTCAGAGGAGGGATCGTCGATATCTTTCCGGTCTCTTCTCCCGATCCCTTCCGCATCGAGTTTTGGGGCGATGAGATCGAGTCGCTGCGCATCTACGATCCCATCGGGCAAAAATCGATCAAGCCAGCGAGCGAAGTGGCCATCACGCCAGCACAGGAATTGGAGCTGGTGCGGCATGCTGAGGGCTTGAGCACAATCCTCGATTATCTGGGCCCCCATACGATCGTCATTTTTGACGATCTGCTAGCCCTGGAAGACCGCTACGCCAATCTGATCCAGATGTGCGGTACGCCGACAGGCAGCTTCAGCAGCCTGAACCAGTTTCTCGACCGCGTGGAGCCTTTGCAAAAGATCTTTCTCACGCAGCAGCCTCTGGAAGAGTTGAGCGAGGTGACTCTGCTCGAAAAGGGCAAGGTCAATATCTATGCCGAGAATGCCCCTCCGCACCTGCTGGGTTTTCACATGTTCAACCGCAAGCTCAAAGCATTGCGCTGGCGCCATCCTTTCCTGCCGGTGGTCGACTATTTGATGCCTGAGGAGCCCGAGCATGGCAACATCTCAGGCCAGGAGCTCCTGTATGCTCTCAGAAATCTCTCCCAGCGTGATTGCCGCCTCCACCTTGTGTGCGAAACCCCTCTCTAAGAGGAGAATCTCCACAAAAAGCTTATGGACATGGGTGTCGCCCTGCCCAAGCACCATCAAACTCATCTCGGCTATCTGTCGAGCGGTTTTGCCATGCGCGACCTCGACCTCGTCGTCCTGCCCATGACCGAGATCACCCAGCGCTACAAAATCCGGCGGCAGAAGCAACGCAGCACCTACCACACGCTTCCTGTAGAGACCTATGATCTGACGCCAGGTGATCTGGTTGTCCATCTCAACCAGGGAATCGGCAAATACCTAGGGCTGGAGAAGCGCCCCGACCATACAGGCGCCCTCAGCGAATTTTTTGTGCTGGAGTATGCGGAAAACTCCAAATTCTACGCACCTCTCAACCAGTCTTATCTGATCAGCAAATACATCGGAGGCAGCGAAGAGATCCCCAAACTGCATACTCTGGGGAGCAACCGCTGGAAAAAGACCAGGGAAAATACAGAGCAGGCCATCTTAGCCTATGCTAACGATCTTCTGGAGCTCTATGCCAAGCGCGAAATGAAGGGCGGCTTTGCCTATTCCCCCGACAGCACCGATTTGAACGCCTTCGAAGAGACCTTTCCTTATGTGGAGACAGAGGACCAGCTCGCTGCCATTGCCAGCGTCAAGAGCGACATGGTCAGCTCCAAGGCGATGGATCGGCTGATTTGCGGCGATGTGGGCTATGGCAAGACGGAAGTGGCCATGCGCGCGGCTTTCAAGGCGGTCGTCGATGGGCGCAAGCAAGTAGCCGTTTTAGTCCCCACGACTGTTCTGGCGATGCAGCACTTTGAAAATTTCGTCGATCGCATGAGCCCCTTTCCGATCAACGTTGGCGTGCTTTCGCGTTTTCGAACGCCAAAAGAGGTCCGCAAGACTCTTGAAGGACTTATCAAAGGCTCCATCGACATCGTTGTCGGCACCCATCGGATCATCAGCCAGGATGTGCAGTTTAAAGATCTCGGCCTGGTGATCATCGACGAAGAGCAGCGCTTCGGCGTCAAAGCCAAAGAGCATCTGAAAAAAATCAAGACAGGCGTCGACTGTCTCACTCTTTCCGCCACACCCATTCCCCGCACGCTCTACATGTCCCTGATTGGTGCAAGAGACATGTCGGTGATCAACACCCCTCCTCAGGACCGCCTGCCGATCACCACGGTTGTCACAGAACCCAACGACGTCACCCTGAAAGGGGCACTGATGCGCGAGCTGTCCCGCGACGGTCAGATCTTTTTCATCCATAATCGCGTCGAGACTATCTTTGACAAGTCCTCGCACATCCAGTCTCTGGTGCCCCATGCCAAGGTGGCGACAGTCCACGGCCAGATGAGCAGCGATGAGATCGACACCATTTTCCATGCCTTCAAAAGCGGCAAGGCCGACATTCTCGTTGCCACCTCCATCGTCGAAAATGGCATCGATATCCCCAACGCCAATACGATCCTGATCGACCGGGCCGACCAGTTTGGCCTCGCGGATCTCTATCAGCTGCGCGGCCGCGTCGGGCGCTGGAACCGCCGTGCCTATGCCTACTTCCTCGTTCCCCGCCTGCACGCCTTGCCGGAAATTTCGCGCAAGCGCCTGAACGCCCTCGCCGAATCTTCCGGTTATGGCGGAGGTATGAAGATCGCCATGCGCGACCTTGAGATTCGCGGCGCAGGCAATATCTTAGGGCTGGAGCAGTCGGGCCATGTCTCCGCCATCGGCTTCCACCTCTACTGCAAGATGCTCAAGCGCACCATCCAGACCCTTCAAGGCAAGGTTCCAAGCTTCATCAGCGATGTTAAAATCGAAATTCCAGTCGACGCCCGCCTTCCAGAGGAGTACATCCTCGAAGTCCAACTCCGCATGGAGATTTACCAGCGCCTCGGAGAGGCCGTTTCACTGGAGGAGGTCGACGAAATCTGGGCAGAGCTCCAGGACCGCTACGGCCCCCCTCCTTTGCCTGCCGAGTGGCTCTACCGCCTGACCCGTGTGCGCGTCTTTGCGGCTCTGCGTGGCTACACCCATCTCAAGCTGGAAAAACTCTCTCTCACTACTGAACAGAAAAAGGGCAAGGATAGCATCATCCGCAAAGTCCTGCTTTCACAACCCAAAACGCCCCAGGAGTTTGAAGAGAAGATGTTCAAGTCCTTAAGCGGAAGGGATTGAAACCTCATTGAATTTGTCCTCTATTGGTTCGAGCGACCTTAAAACGTTAATTATCTAGTAATTTCATATTCTCATGTATTTTAATTTTTAGCCTTACAACAATAAATAATTGTTTCATGTTATAATAATCCATGAGGTGGCGTATGAGCATCCATGGTTTAGGTGTATCCGGCGGAGCTGAAGTTCCTCAAGAAAAGAACAAAACCGTCACTTTGAAGATCGAGGGTGTTGGAGAGGTACAAATCAAAGATTTGACCGGTAAAAAGAATAAGGAAGAACTGCTTAACCTACTAGCTTCAAAAAGCGGATATTTGCAGGAACTTTGTCAAGATCTGGTTAAAGGGAAAATCATTGGGAAAGAGCAGGCTAAAATCACTTTATTGGTAACCAAACAGGGCACAATTGATTTATCGATGAAAGTGAACAATGCCGATGTCGAGATCGAAAACCACCCAACGCAGAAAAAAATCTTGGAAGCCATCCAGAGGGTAGAGAGTGCACCTGGCAAACGGCTTCTGCAAAAAGAACAAAAAGAGCGTAAACCAAGTGTCCATTGGATCGAGGAAGGAGGCGACGACCGCACCTCTAAGCTAAAGCTTGCCAAGGTTGGTCCAGATGTGTACAAGGAGCGCGCCTTTTATCAGAAGAAGATGGTTGAAAAAGAGAATATTCCACCCACTGAACAAAAGGCACAGAAAGCGAATCGAGAGGCGCGCTACGCACAAGCCTGGCAAGAGAGATATAAGCCTCGATTCTATCGTACCGGCGGACGTTTTCCTACAGAGGCGGAAGTAAAAAATCAGCAAGAAAGGATTGCGGAGTACCTAAAGATAAAGGGCGGCAGTGCGAAAATGCAGGAAGTTGCAGCAGCCCGGGCCCAGGAGTTTGCCCACACTTTGGCTTTACTCATAGATTTGGACGATATCGACCCTTTGAATTGCAGTGAAAAAGAGGCTGAAGAAATTGCGGGCAATTTGAGGAGCTGCTGGAATACCCTGAACGATGCACAGTTTGCCTATTTCTGCGAAAACAGCGGAATTGAGGTCTACGACGAACTGTTAGATGCCTATAATTCCAAAATCATAGCCCTGAGGATCCTAGACGATCACCCTGAATTTAAAGATATCCAGGCAACTGACTGGAATAGCATTGAAGATACCAACGCCGCTTTAGACTATCTGGAAAAATCGGGTTACGGTGCGATGGTCCCCTCTAAGGAGCGCAATTTTTTTGATCGCTTTTATCAAATAGGCATGGATTGGATAGAGGAATTGGGGGGTGATCGCAGCAATGACACGCGCAAGCGTTTTATGGAATGCTTTGCCAAGCTCGATGCGCGCGGCTTGACCACTCCTAAAGAGGTTAGTGAGCTGGATCCCATCGACTACACGTTGGAGGGGTTGCAGGAAATCCATGACCTCTTGTCCGAAATTTCCGTTTTGAGGATGGAAACTCTTATGAATGAGCCGATTCCGGCATATTTCAAAAGCCGCTATCCCCATTATTTCACCGATGACTATCAGAACCAATGCAATGCCGCAATTGTGGAATTTGCCGCCAAAATCAAGTCTATGTGATTGAAATAAGATGGCTCTGACTGCATTCCCTCATCAGCTTTTCGTCGGATCTAACTTATCCAAAATGAACGACTTAGACCCTGGTTGCTACCTACTTTCCCTTTTGGACAGCCATTAGCAATCCGGGTCCTAGCGTCATCTTAAGCGTAGGTTGAGTCTGGTTGACGCGCGATCAATTTTAAGTTGCCACAATATCTTTTTCTGTTAAGATTTTTTTCTCGAATGAGGAG
>JAJFUZ010000127.1 GCA_021372155.1 Parachlamydia sp.
GTGGCCGTTCCTGCCTACCGCAGCGAGGAGAATGTCGCAACCAGCTCGATCGTTGAGACCTATGCTGCCCTGCAGCTATTTATCGACAACTGGCGCTGGGCTGGCGTGCCCTTCTACCTGCGCGCAGGCAAACGTCTTCCAAAGCGGGCGACTGAAATTGCCATCACGTTCAAAGAGGCTCCCGGTTTCCTTCTCGAGTGCGATGGAAAGCAGAATGAATCCAATGTCCTGGTGATCCGCATCCAGCCGGATGAAGGCATCTCTCTCAAGATGAACTGCAAAATTCCAGGCATGAGCATGCAGGTTCAGCCGGTAAAAATGGATTTCCGCTATGGAGCCTTCTTCGGTTCCACCCCCCCAGAGGCATACGAAAGACTGATCTGCGATTGTATGGCAGGCGATACCACTCTGTTTGCGCGCATTGATGAGGTGATGGCTTCCTGGAAGCTCCTGACTCCCGTCCTGCAACATTGGGAAACGCAAAAGCCGCGCAGCTTCCCCAACTATGCGTCGGGCTCCTGGGGTCCTGTCGAAGCCGATGAGATGCTGGCCCAGACAGACGACAAGTGGAGACTCATTTAATGGCCATGCCTGAAGAGATTCGGATAGCCGATATTGCCAAAGAGCTTGAGCGGCAGTGTGAGCAGCAGCAGGCCAACAATCAGATGCGGGCGAGCCTCTTCAATCTCATTCTCTACAGCCATGAAAAGCGCCGCGCCGCCTATCTGCAAGATTTCGTCGGCTCGATCGTTGAAAAATTTCCCTGCCGGATCATTTTCATCCAGGGAGATCGCGATCCTGACCAGAATTATCTGAGAGTTTCGGTCAGCAGCATTGTGACAACTAAAGGGGAGATGTCGATCGCCTGCGATCAGATTCAGATCGAGGTCTCGGCCTCGCAAATGGCGCGCGTTCCCTTCATCATCCTGCCTCACCTGATATCCGATCTGCCAGTCTATTTACTCTGGGGTCAGGACCCCACACGGGAAACTGAGCTTCTTCCTCACCTTAAACCCTATGCCGAGAGGCTTATTTTCGATTCCGAGAGCATGGAGGATCTGCCCTATTTCAGTAAAGCCATTCTGGATATGATGGGAGATTGGAATATGGAAATTTCCGATCTTAACTGGATCGTGATCAGCAGCTGGCGTGACGCCATCGCCAGGATATTCGACAGCGAGGAAAAGGTGCGGCTGTTGCAGCAGGCCAAAAACATTCGCATTGTCTACAATGGTGCTAAAACGGAGTGGATTACCCATCCTGCATTGCAGGCTGTCTATTTGCAGGCATGGCTCGCCGCACAGATGGGCTGGAAGCTGAAGGATGTGTCTCTGCTAGATGCAGGTCGAGCTGTTTTGTCATACGGTCAGACCATTGTTGAGCTGATTCCTCAAGCGGATAAGATGACTCCTCCAGGAGCCCTCTTGTCCATTGAAGTGCAAAGCGGCAGTGAGGATCTGTTTCACATCGCCCGCAGAGAGTACCAGCCACAACTGATCGTCCATTTATCAACTGCCGTGGAGTGTGCGATGCCCTTCACGCTGCCTCTTAAAGATTCCAAGCGTGGCTCGACATTTCTGCGCGATGTGCTCTATCGCGGAGCGGGCTGCCATTATCGCCAGACGCTGGACAAATTATATGAGATGGGCGGTTTCATCGAGGGGAAACTGTGATCTATTCTTACGACGACAGGCGCGATATCGCTACTCCAGGAGATGCGAAAGCCACGCTGGACTTTTGCGTCGAACATTTTATAGACATTGGCAATCAAGCGATCACTCAAAGAGGCCAGTTTTTTGTCGCTCTTTCAGGCGGCAGCACCCCCAAAGCCATTTATCAGCTTCTGACAGATTCCCTCCATCGCAAGAGCCTCAATTGGCAAAAGATCTTCCTTTTGTGGAGCGATGAGCGCTGCGTTCCTCCCTATGATCCCGAAAGCAACTACCGCATGGCGATGGATGCCGGACTGGAACGCGTGGGAATTCCCGCCCAGCATATTTTCCGCATGCAGGCAGAGGGGAATGTGGATGAAGGGGCCCTTGCCTATGAAGCGCTGATCCGAAGCACCGTCCCCGACCATTGTTTCGATCTTATCATGTTGGGAATGGGTGAGGATGGCCATACGGCTTCGCTTTTCCCTCGCACGCATGGCCTGCATTCTCCTGGAAGGCTGGTCATCGCCAACTATATCCCGCAGAAGCAGGTTTGGCGCATGTCCATGACCTTCGACTGTATCAACCAGGCGCGCCATCCTGTTCTATATGTCTTTGGAGCCGGTAAGGCTTCCATGGTTAAAAAGGTGTTTACGGATTCCTATGAGCCAGATGTTCTCCCTGTTCAGGCAGCGGGCCTGCCTGAACATAAGGCTTTATGGATTCTCGACAAAGAGGCAGCTTCACTGCTGTCGCTATAAGCCGTATTTTAAATCTACAGATCCGTTCACTAAAGCTTGTTGATTAACTATATTTAATGATATTATATTTTATTCAAAATGTATCATTCAATTAGGTTGTAATAATTTTTATGCTAAAAGAAGTTAGTGCTATAGATAACTCCATCCCCTCTCATTTCATGCAGAAATGCCCCTCACTTGGCTCTACACATTCAAAAATCATGTCAATTGCGCGACAAATGCTGAATTTTCACCAGGATGTTTTAGAAAACCTGCGCCATCATCAAGTTGACACTCGCAATACGCCTCTCCAAAAAGCTATTAAAGCGGGGAATTCCCATGATAGCATGATAAAAATACAGCAACCCAAAGACGTGTTTCAGGCATGTGAACATCTTTTTGTTAGCAATCTGATCCCCTTTCACAACACCTGTATAGAGGCGTTTCAGACTCTTGCCAACCGCTTTAAACCAGGAACTCAATTGAGTGCAGAGGCACTCCATACAATGCTTGCAGAAGACTTGCCCAAACTTTTAAAGCACTTGTCTGATGCTCAAAAACTTGATATAAGATTTATCCTTTCCTCTGCCATTGAAAGCCCTTTGATTTTTCTCAGGCAACCAAAACCAGATTTTCCGGGCCAGTTTTCAATCACTATTCCTCCAGAACAAAGCCCTTTCAAACAAATAACTACATTTTCAATAGAACTTCCTAGAAAATTTAAGCCAAAAGAAATTGTTGTTGTTGATGATCCATCAGTTGAAAAAACGAAAAAAGAGCTGTTAGCGAGATGCTCTAAAAATCCATTTATTGCGCTTTATCAGAATGCACCTAACAAGGCAGCGGGCTATATCGTAAATGAAAATATACTGGAACCCAATCGAATATCTTTTGCGTACAATGGTCAGACATGCTCCATAACTGTCCTGTGCCGTGGGAATGACTTTGACCCCCTCTCGGAAGCTGAATCAAAGCGAGCCTATCGCTTCTGTCTCCGAAGAGAGCATTTATCCCAAGCCATCGAGGTCGATAAGAAAAAAGTGGCGAAATTGCAACAGCTCCTTAAACTTTATCAAGCCGATTTGGCAAGCTCGACTAAGGTGCCAACTATTTCTCGCGATCAGCATTTGAAGGAGCTTGCACAATTAACAAGCGCGCTCGACGGCACAGCCTTGAACAGCAAGAAAGTTGAGGCCCAAGTTGCTGAAGAGCAAAGGGATCCTGTCAAGCTATCGGCTCCTATCCCAAAGAGTGAGCCATCCTCGACATCTCAATTTACCTTGCCACCTAAAATGTACGAAATCTTCGAAGCTCTCATCAAGCATTCCAGAAAACTCTCCTGGAGCGAGGTTAAGGAGTGCTTCTCCCTTTTAGGATTCTCCATCCGACCAGTCGGTGGATCCATCTATAAATTTCAATATCAGGATACCTCGGCGCTGATCCAAGAAGAAACGGATGAGGAATATAGTGAAAGGATGTCTAAAAATCTCCACATGCCCCATGACAAAGGACAGGATGCTAACACTCCTCTGAACCCTGCCAGGCTGAAAAGATTCAGGCTGCTGCTCGAAGAGGCCAATATGACCTTGGAGACTGTCGTTGCGGGTAAAGCAGCCAAGAAGAAATAGAATGCAAGTTGCATTGTTTTGGAGTATATCTCAGGCTAAAGAGAACAAATTCTATGTCTGCCGACACGACGCTTTTTCCGATGGCCTACTTTCGCAAGCAGATCGTTCCTGTTCATGAGGCTACTGTCAGCATTGCTTGCCAAAGCCTGCAGTATGGCTTGACCTGTTTTGCCGGCATTCGCGGCTATGTGCATGAGGGGAAATATCAGATTTTTCGCCTCAAAGATCATTTTAACCGCCTGAAAACAGGTGCAGCGATCATGGACATGCCTTTCAGCATGTCCTGGGAAGAATTTCTTGATATTACTCAGCAGTTGACTCGCGCCAATGCACCCCAAAGTGATTTTTACATCCGCGCCTTTCAGTTTACAGAAAACCCAGGCCTAGGCCCGTCCTTCCTGAACAAGGAGTTCGATCTGGCGATCTACATGCTGGAACTGAGGCGTTACTATGAGATGTCCAAAGGCCTCAGGTTGATGATTTCCACCTGGCGCAAATTTCCCGACTATGTCATGCCCTCTAAAGCCAAAGGAGGAGGCTGCTACCTCAACTCCGCTCTTGCGACGACGGAAGCGCGAAAAGCCGGCTACGATGAGGCCCTATTGATGGACGAGCAGGGCAGCGTGGTCGAAGCAAGCGTCGCCAACATGTTCATTACCTACCGAGGCGAAGTGATCACCCCGGAACTGGGCGAGCCGATTCTTGACGGCATCACCCGCAGAACGGTGATAGAGCTTTTAGAGGAAGCGGGCATAAAGATGCATTTTGGCCGGATTGACCGCTCCATGCTCTACAGCTGCGATGAATTGCTGCTAACGGGCACCGCAGCTCAAGTTGTCTACGCACACTCCGTCGACGGCCGAGTCATTGGCTCAGGCGATCGCCCTGGCCCCATCTGCCAGCTTCTGAGAACGAAATACGCCGACATCGTCAGCGGTATACATCCTAAATCTTCAGAATGGTTTGTATCTTTTGGCAGCAGCTCCCGCTGAAAAATTCACTCGAGAAAAGCCCCGTGCGCAACCGCATAAGTTTTTTAGTGTTTGGACTAGCGTGAAAGCTCCTGCGGTCGAATCTTCGCAAACCGGTCAATATTAAGTCAATATGGACCGGTT
>JAJFUZ010000163.1 GCA_021372155.1 Parachlamydia sp.
ACTCCGGGCCAACACGTTGCCCTAGTTAATGCGACACAAACAAAAATAGCCAGTTTTGCCCAAGAGAGCATTGTTCTGTTTCACGCTTTCGACAATTCTCAGGGACTTATTTTAAACCCAAAAGGGACCGTGCTTGCCGCAAGTGTCACTACCAGCATTGTAGCAACCGCCAAACGCAAAGGAACCTTGATTCAATATGAAGGAGATATCATTCAAGGCGCTGATTTCCAAGTTCCCACACACTATTTGCGCAAAAGCAAACGCGGGCAAGAGAAACGTGTGATCTTCTATTCGGGATGCCACTTCATTGATCATCAATTCAGCGCAGGCTTATCCGATAATGACTATCGAAACTTCTATCCAGGACATCACTATCTCAACTCACCTTTAAAGAATGAACTTGTAAAGGGATGCGACGCCTTTATTGAAATTCCTATCTATACACCAAATCCTCCTTTGATCCAGGCAAAGAAATACCATTATCATCAACCCATCCCCGTTGCAGTTTTACTCGTGATTATTAAGCAAGATCAAGTTGACAGCGTCTATTGCTTTCCAAACAACAATTACGATTACAGATCCATCCTAGTCAAAAAAAATATCACCTCGAAACCTTATTCCCCCCACATTCTGCCTCACTTTCAGCTCAAGAAATCTCTCCATGCGCTTCTCACGCCAGCTGTGATCCATACCCTGAACCATGATCAAACGGAACCTCAGGAGCAGCATCTTCAGGAGAGGCGCTTTCATAAGCTGTTTGATAAGCTTGCCGAAGGTACAACAGCTAAATCGTGGGAAAAAGCGACCAGCGCGACGGCGCGATTAGCAAAGCAGGTGCTGCTTAAGAAACGGGTCAGGACAGCTACAATGCTCAAACTTCCTTTCGAAGAGATCGTTGATTATCATTTTCAGCAAGCCTACGATGCAGCAGCGGAATATCTTATTCAACATGCTCTGAATAATGGACTAAAATCAGAAATTCTCTCGATACGAAACCGGCTTTATTTTATTCAAATTATTATTCATCTCATTGAAAATGAAGAAGAGTTATCAATGCGCGGATTTAAATATTTGAATCAATTATACCCTGCAATGGAACAAGCTTTAAATGAAATCTACGAACAAAAAGAAAAATTAACTCTTCAGGATTTATTTCAATCAGCAAGAACATTCTCTTATTTAACTGCTGATCATATCTATTATTTCGCTAAAGAGGACCATAACATTTTCAATTCAGATGAGTTCATGGATAGGTTTGGCCAATTTATTGAACTTATCAAAGCCTTGCAGGAAAAACATCGCGCAGCTGCCTTTAACCCTGAACAGGCTTGGGAATTTCTGCAGCTCATACGCGCTGCGGATCAGACCCGTACAACTGTGGAATACGATGGCAGAATTGAAGATGTTGAAGAGGATGCCCTCTATCTATACAACGGGCGGGCGTTTTATTTGCAACTCCTAGAGACAATTCCACCGGGACAATTAGCTATCGACTATCTGCGAAGAGAGCTTTCGCAAGTTGGAAGTTTGCCTAGCGCAGAGCCCTGATCTTTCGTAGAAATAAAACTTTTCTTTTACATCGCCTCTCTTTAAAATCAGCGGAGATGAAGAAATTATCTGTTACTATCATAGGACTTGGACATGTTGGCCTGCCGCTCGCCGCTTTGCTCTCCAATTCAGGATTTCAAGTCTTGGGAGTGGACATTGATGAAAGGCTTATCGATCGAATCAACTCAGGCCGCCTGACAAATTATGAGCCCGGCTTGAGTGCGCTTGTTCAGAAGGGGTTAGATGCAGGCACACTGATCATCTCTATGAAACCCGGGCCTGCAGACATCCATCTCATCGCCGTTCCAACCCTTTTAGATTTTGAAAATCAGCCTGACATCAGCAAAGTCAAAGAAGCAGCTGAATCGATCAAACCACTGCTGCGGTCCGAAGACCTGGTGCTAATTGAGTCAACCTGCCCCATTGGGACAACGCAACAAATGGCCTCTGTTCTTAGGCAGGCCTGTCCTCATGTTAGCGTCTGCTATTGTCCTGAGCGCATTCTACCTGGAAACATCCTACATGAGCTGACACATAACAACCGCGTTGTAGGCGGAGTCGACTCTCAGTCCACTAAACGCGCCATCGCATTTTACGAGCATGTAACAAAGGGCCGGATTTCGGGAACAGATTCGAGGACAGCGGAAGCGGTAAAATTGGCCGAGAATGCCTACCGAGACATCAATATTGCTTTTGCCAACGAACTGTCCATGATGGCTGAGAAGCTTCAAATTGACGTTTACGAATGGATCAGACTGGCCAACCGCCACCCCCGAGTCCACATTTTAAATCCAGGGGCAGGCGTGGGCGGCCATTGCATTGCCATGGATCCTTGGTATCTGGTCGCTGCTGATCCGGAAAAAGCAGTCTTGACAGCAACTGCACGCCGAATCAATACGAGCAAAACAGAATGGGTCATCCGCAAAGTGCGCGAAACGGCATTAACTAAAGGAGTTACCCAGATTGCCTGTCTGGGACTTACCTATAAGCCTGATGTCTCGGATACACGAGAATCACCTGCCCTAAACATAGTCAGGGAGCTGGAAAAAGAATTCCATGTGCTGCGCGTCGATCCCTTTGTAGCCGAAAGCATAAGCCTTTCACATGCTTTGGTGCATGCAGATCTCCTTGTGGGTCTTGTGCCCCATACAACCTTTCGAAGCATCAAGACTGAAAATCTCCAAAATAAAATCATACTGGACTTTGCCGGAATCTTTCATGAAAACACTCCTGACAATCATTGGAACCCGGCCTGAAGCCATCAAACTCGCTCCAGTGCTTTCTGCGATGCAGAAAAGCCAGCACTTGGGCAGCAAAGTCTGCGTCACGCGTCAACATACCGAGCTCCTTGACCCTCTCTTAGACAAACTGGGGATACAGCCAGATTTTCATTTCGAAAAGCGGTCTGATGCGGGTTCTCTGCATCATAGCGCAGCCCATATTCTCCACCAGTTTGAGGATGTTCTAAAGCAATCCAAGCCCGATCTGGTGGTTGTCCAGGGAGACACCACCAGCGCCTTTATTGCTGCGCTAGCAGCCTTCTATGCGTGCATCCCTGTCGCACATGTCGAAGCTGGATTGCGCACGGGGGAACTTTGCTCGCCATGGCCAGAGGAGGGGCACCGCCATCTCATTGACAGACTCTCCACCTACTGCTTCGCTCCTACCCATCAGGCGAAAGAGAAATTGATGGCAGAGGGAACACCCGAAAGCAGGATCTGGGTTGTCGGAAACACTGCGACAGATGCTTTGAGAGTTTTGCGCGGCGAAGCCACTGAGATTGACAGGCAACACATGGTCCTCATCACGGTGCATCGCAGAGAAAACCTGGGAACCCCTTTGCAAGCCATCTGCCAAGCCATGCGTATCCTGGCTGCCGAATATCCCTCCGTCCGCTTTCTCTTTTTCTTGCACCCTAACCCTGCCGTTCGCCAACCTGTCATTGAACTGCTCGCAGGTATACCCAATCTGGAATTGACAGAGCCTGTCGATCATCCCACTTTCATCCAGTTGCTCGATGCTTCCCTGTTTGTCATCACCGACTCTGGAGGAATTCAGGAAGAGGCTCCGTTCCTGGGAAAACCTGTCGTCATCCTTCGCAATTCAACAGAAAGACCAGAGGGGATTACAGCAGGGACGGCGCGCCTGGTAGGCTCGCATCCGGAAACGATTATCGCTTGCTGCAAAGAGCTCCTGGATCATCCGGAAATCCTCACCGCCATGTCTAAAGTCCATTACCCCTATGGAGATGGCTATGCTGCAGAGCGCATTGTGTCTATCCTGGAGTCGGAATTGGCATGAAGGATACGCCCCATCAAATTCTTCTGTTCGCAGATAGACTTCCGCCTCTTGTCGGCGGTGTTGAAATGCACGCAGGGTACTTTATCGAGCACTTCCAAAGTCACGAACGCTTTCCACTAGTTGCAGTTGTGACAAAGAACAGAGAAGGTCATGATTGCCTGCAAGGCAAAGAGAACTTCAAACTTGATCTGGCCATACTTCCAGAACTGTTCCAGCCTCGCTTCCTGTTTTTCAACAGCGGTCGATGGATCGAGGAGCTTCCCCTTCTGCACGATCTCTTCCCACAATCTGTCTTTCTTTATCGCACAGGAGGAAATGAAATTATCAAGGCCCCTCTTGCCATAATCCCAGATCATAAAGAAAGGCAAAAGTTCTGGGCGGCTGTCTTGAACCAGACGATCGATTGTCTGATCACAAACTCGGCCTATACAGAAAAGCGCCTCGAAAAACTCGGCATCGCTTGTCCCTTCCTGCGCTGTGTCGGCGGTGTCAATGCGGAAGCACTCAAGCCTTCAGAAAGCTCTCCTGACATTCCCACCCTATTTTCAGCAGCGCGATTTGTCCCCTACAAAAACCATGCTCTGCTGCTGGATGTCATCGGAGAGTTGAAGAGACGGAGACGCAGATTCCGCATGCGACTTGCCGGAGATGGGCCTCTTTTCAATCAGATGCATGAAGAGGCAGTACGCCAGGACCTCTTATCTGTCGTCGATTTCCTCGGCCCGCTCGACAACCGCTCCGTCTGTCAAGAGATTGCGAAAGCCTCTCTTTACGTTCAATTCAGCTCTGATTATCTCACACAAGTTCCAGGAGGCT
>JAJFUZ010000054.1 GCA_021372155.1 Parachlamydia sp.
TGATGTCGGCATAACTGAAACACATTTCCATGACGGGGCCGTACGCGGGGTAATTGGAGTGCCTAAACGCTGTGAGATTCAACTTAGTCTCGCACTCGACGAAGGTCATCCAATAAATCAGGCCAATCAAATCGCTAAAAAAGTCGAGATGTACGCGGCTTCAGCTAAATCTATAGTGACGGAGTTACAGTATAAGGTGAACGGGCGCAGAAAAGAAATGCCGGGAATATACAGTGGAAGATTTAAAACGGATAGGCGGTACTAAATGCTGAGATGGAACGATGTCAAGGATACAACAGTATTTGGAATAACATTTAAAATGTACAGACAGCCTTTTGTTGCTGCGGACTCAATTAAATCCATATATAAAAATCTTGAGCTCGATCACTATGCCTACAAATATTTTGAAAGCGAACTCTTTGCATATCGGATTCTCGACACAAATTTTGTTCAGTACATGGAAGAACGCGGTGATTTAAGCAGAATGAAAGACGTATTAATTCCAACTCTTAAAGATGATGTGAATACGGTACTTTAATGGCGGTAATGAAAATAAATTCCCGAATGATTTATTGGAAGATAATGCTGAAGTCTTCTACCACTGATTGGGTGGACACAAAGGCTATGGCCCCGGGATTTGGAAAATATGTAAATTCTATAACAGTTAAGGACACAATTACATTTAAAAAGAGCAAGAAAGAGGGTGCGCCATCAGAGTTAGATGTTTCAATAACTTCAAATAATTATGTCGAGAACTTATTCACTGAAGGTATAAAAATAAGAGTATTTTTAGGATATGATTCACTTTCTAATCCCATGGTTTTCGACGGTGAAATAAGACATTTACCTGATGGCGGGGCCAAGGAAATGCTAAATTATACTGTGAAAGCATATAGCAACGACATTAAGCTTGCAAATATAGAGCTCAATAGAACCTTTTCGGGGAGAAATAAATCTGCTATAATAATGGAAATTGCTGCTAAGAATAAATTAGAAGCGGTTGTGATGATAAAAAAAGACAGTTTCCCTAAGGCTGGTTTCAGCAAAATTCAGAAGGGCATAACAGATATGGAGCTTTTGAATAAATTGGCTAAGGAATGGGGATGCGCGTGGTGGCTAGATTCGAAGGGTATTTTATACTTTGTGGATTCTGAAGACGCACACGAGATCGGTACAAAATTCAGCGCAAGATTAGGCAAGGAATATTTATTCGGATATAGAACGGATAGGACTTTTTGCAATGTTGAATCCGTGGACTGGTCCGCAGTTCCTCGCCCCGGGGGATCTGAAATCGAGGCCATGGCTGAAGCTTTTAATGAATTTGGAAAGGATCCTTCTGCAAACGAATACAAGATAAACGCTCTTGGAGGGACCTGGCAGCTGAAGGACGAGTATTTGCAAATAGCTAAGACAGATAAGCTGGCTTTTGGGAAATATGCCTTATATTCTGCCGGACAAACTGCTTCAGGGAATGGATACGATGTTCTGAGAAAGTTCTTTATTCAGGTTAAAAGTGA
>JAJFUZ010000225.1 GCA_021372155.1 Parachlamydia sp.
GGGCCGTTTTGCATTGGAGAGCTTAGCTACTCCGTTTTAGAGGAGCAACCCTCTTTAAGCGCAATTATTTCATGTATTAAGCCAATACAACCCCATTTACGATGTGCGAACCGCGGGAGCTTTCACGCTAGCCAAATAGCGCAAATTTATTGGCATAGGCACTTAGTTTTTTTCTCTCTGAAAAACGATGGGGATCTGACGGCGGCCGATGCCATGCGCGAGATTGTATTCGGCGATTTCATCGGCGACCAGGGCCGTGGGCTTGCCTTCTTTTTCAGAACGGGTAAACACGGTCAGGAGGGTATCATAGATGTGGTTGACGCGGTCGCGGACGACCTTGGGATTGTAGCCGCCGGCGTCGAATTCCGCAGCCGCATTCATGATACCGCCAGCATTGATGATGTAGTCGGGAGCATAGAGGATCCCCCTTTCTTGAAGGTGTTTGCCATGTTCGGGAAGCAGGAGTTGATTATTGGCTCCTCCGGCGACGGCTTTGCAGGTCAGGAGCGGCACGGTCTCATCGTTGATCACGCTGCCGAGGGCGCAGGGAGCAAGGATGTCGCAGGGCGTGGTAAAAAAATTACTCGGGTCGCCCGGAATGGCGCCATAGAGATGGCAGAGGTGCTGAACTTTGTGATGGTCGATATCTGTCAGGATCAGATCGGCCCCTTCCCAAAAAAGGATGTTGGCCAGTTTGGATCCGACGTTGCCCAATCCCTGGATAGCGATCCTCCGGTTGCGCAGCGAACGGGTATGCCAGATTCTCTTTGAGACGGCCTCCAGGCCGCGGAATACTCCCCAGGCGGTAAACCGGCTGGGATCGCCGCTGCTCTGGTCCGTCGGCAGGGCGCAGACATAAGGAGTGCGCCTTTTGATCACCATCATATCTTCGGTTGTCGTGCCGATATCTTCGGCGGCGATGTAGGCTCCCTGCAAAGAATTGATGACATCTGCGAAGGCTAGCAGCAACGATTCGTTCTTCTCCTTCCCGGGATCGGCAATAATGACGCTTTTGCCTCCGCCCAAGCCATCTTGCGCCACGGCAGACTTGTAGGTCATCGCCTTGGAAAGTCGCAGGACGTCGTTCAGCGCATCCTCTGCGGAAAGATAGGGATAAATGCGGGTTCCTCCCAGGGCGGGTCCTAGCGTTCGGTCATGAACAGCGATGAAGCAGTGCAGCCCGGCATTGTTTTTGGCTTCGATGACCTTTTCATATCCGGCAACAGGCACTTCTTTGATCTCAAGGACGCTATTGCGATACATATTTCTCTTGAGCCTTAACTGGTAAATAGGTTATAATCATTCTGTTATGGTAACTGGTATGAGCAAGTCTTTAGGGGTTTCAATGGCGAAAGTGGTCATAAGCGAACATGATAAAGAAGTTTTGCAGCGATTTCTCAACGAAAATCGACCTGCGGAATTAGTTAACACCTATCTTTTCTTTATCGAAAACAAGTTTAACTTGCAACCTGTGCTCTATCCCAAGGAAAAGAAGATCTTCCAGAGCGCTGAAGATGCGGTCAAATCTCTCGAAGGGGAAGGAAAACTGTGGCACGAAGCCGAAATTACAGTCACTTTCAGCAACTTAAGCGTCAACGACCAGACCACGAAAATTTACATCTGCCCCTTTTCGGGCAAAGTCTTTGGGGATAACACTCACCCCAATCCGCAGGATGCGATTTATGACTGGGTCTCCAAATGTCCGGAGAACACAGAGCGTCAGGGAGGTTTGCGCGTCAAAAGATTTTACATTTCGGAAGATCCCGAAGTGATCAAGAGCTACGCTGCTAAGACCAAGCCAAAAGAGGCTGTCAAGAAGGTGGTCTACTCCTCGGTGATGAGCGGCAAGCTGTTTAACAGCAAGGCTGGCGTGATCGAAGACTTTAAGAAGAACTACCTCAAGTCCCTCACTCTGGTCGAAGTCCAGAATCAGAACCGTTTCGAAATTGAAGAACATTTCCTGGCCCTCCTGCAAAAGCAGCTTGTCGAAGACAAGATCGCCGCTTTTGTCGAAGCGCTGGCGGAATTTCCGGAATTTGCGCCTTATGTCGAACGGTGGATCGAATAGTCAGACCAAAGAACACTGAAAATTTCGCAAATGGGCCTCGCCAAAACCCCGGGGTTGAAGCATCGCAAAAGGCATTGTATTTGCCTGATACTATGCCTTTTGCGATGCTTCAACCGCGGGAGCTTTCGCGCAAGCCCAGTTGCCAAATTTTCAGCGTTCTTCGGTA
>JAJFUZ010000227.1 GCA_021372155.1 Parachlamydia sp.
TTCCGTCGTCCCCATAGACATCATGTCCCAGAGGTTTTTTTGTTTCCCCGAAAAAGGACATACCGTTTTTGTCCCGATCTCAAAAGCGCGACGTACCTCCCGTATCTCATCAGCCGTTAAAACCGGAGAAGTGATCAGAAAATATGGATGAGTCCAAATGGGATTTGATAATTCATTTCCGATTAATTCGTATTGTGGTTCTGAGTCCTCAATCAAATTAATCGTTAGTCGTCCTGTCCCGCGTTCGTAAACGAGATTGAGCTGATCAACCGTTGGAGAATATCCAGCAACAGCTTTATAAGTCTCATAAAGATTTGCGATATTCGAATAGACGCCTTTGAAAATCGTTTGTTGAACTTCCCCCTGAAGATATGTCCATGATTTTGTTAACGACTGTTGAATTGACCCCGTCGAACCTATGATCTCCAAGACGCTCATCAACTCTCTCCTGCTATTCGATCGAGGGCCTCTTTCATTTCTCTCGTGTTTTCCCGTATGCGCTCTTGGACTTCAAGGGAGCGATCTTTCATGGCCATTCCTGCGGCCTGCTTTGTTGTCCCTACATAACCACCAATTGAGGCGAGTGCATTAAGACCAGTCTGTAAGGGAGTAAGATTTTTGTCTTTGCCAGCGAGGATATCTTGTTCTTTGCCGGTAAATTTTGTGCTAATTTCCTTTTCCTTCTCAGCCTTATCTTTCCAGTATTTCTTGATAGCATCTTCGTTTATTTTAACGGATGTTTTTGCCTCCACTATGCGGGTTTCTGCCTTTATTTTCTCTGCACCTTTTAGTTCTGGACTTCGCGCCGCTTTCTCCGCGTCCTTCATTTCTTGAACAGATTCAGAAAGTGATGCTTTAAGCTTTCCTAACGTTGTAGCATCGCGCAAGTCCATAGACTTCAGCTTTGCCTTGGCTTTTTCAAGAGCTTCCGTGGCCGCCAATTCCTCTTTTCTTTGACGCGTTACTTCGTCGGCGATAGTTTTCTTTGTGCTGGCAATTTCCTTTTCAATGGCGTTTATTTTTTCCAACTGTGCTAGTTCTGTCTTCGTCAGTTCCGCGCCAGCTATGGCATCCCGAAACATCACGTCTCCAAGCTCCTTTTTTTCCTTTTCGAGACTAACTAGCTTTTTTTGTGCTGTCATCAATTGTCGAGCATTCTCCAGTTTTTCGTGTGCTCTCTTTTTTTGATACTCGTCCCACTCTTTGTCTGATACTCTGTCTTTCTCGCTTCCACCCTCCGTAATCGCTTCGGCCATCGCTTGTTTTATCTGCTCACTACGGATACCTTTTCGTGCGGCGAGAATTCCTCCAATCAGGCCTTTTTTTAAAAAAGCCGCGCCGATCGCTTTTTTGTCTAACGCTCCAATTTGCACCGTCAAATCGCCGACGCCCGCCGCCATAGTCTTGATTCCTTGCAGAAAAACGGATACACCTTGTGCGGCATATCCAATCAGAGTCATCTTTAGTTTTTCAATAGATTCTGTAGCTCTGTCAATCTGCGCCAAAGAATTCTCTGATATTATTTCTTGTCCAGTTTTTTCTTGATACGTCCGAAGTTCCTTAAACGCCCCGATCAAATTAGTCATCATGCCGAGTCCAAACGCCATGCTCGCCGTTTTTTTAAGCGTTCGCAAAGATACATCCATACTCTTGATTTGATCTTTCGCTCCATCAATTCCGTTTCGAAAATTTGATCCATCCATCTTCATTTCTGCTTGGATTTTCGCCTGCATCAAATTCTTCCCGCCTTATATTCGTCAATAAACTTCTGTGTTTTCTCGTCCCACTTGGCTTCTTCCGATATGTCACCTGCCGCGTGAGCCGCTTCTGCTTTTTGTCGTAACAAAATCAATTGACGGTCGTACTCGCTCATCAAGGTATCGTCTCCCCCGCGCTCTGCGATCACATCAAAATAACAACGAGCGCGATTGAACGGCATATTCCAGGCTTCTGATTCAGAAAAATGAAGTTCGTTCATAAGAAAAGTTGCTAGATGCCATTCAAGCGGCAAAGCTATGGAGATTTTTTTTGTTGGTTCTCCATTCTCATCAATCTTTTCTGTTCGTTCTGCTGTTGCCGTGAATTCTTCGATATATTTTTCAAAAGAAGTCGAAGCCACAGCAAAATCGGTTTTTCGCCATCGCCAAGCCCACCAAAATGCGCGATCAGTCCATTGACTATTAGAAGCAATCCATGCGATACAATCTTCCCATGTCAACGAACAAATATAGACCGCAAAAAGCAATTCTTGTTTCGTGCATGTTCCACCGACAAGATACGGATTTCTAAAATGTTTGAGCAAATAATAGTGTGCGACAGAAAATGGCCGCAATCGCTTCCCAAACATTTTAGGCGGCGACAGAAAGCACGCCGATAAAAAGAGGTCTCCTTCCATGTCCCATCCCTCTCAAATCAGTCCTGACCCGTGTGTTACACGGGTCAGATGGCGTTAGATGCCGAGCGAAGTCAATTTAACCGTTGCGCGCCATGCGGACTTTGTTTTGGGCGCGCTACACGAATCCACGAACCAACCACTATAAGCTCCCGCTGTTGATGGACATTTTGAGCCACGAGGAAAGTCCGTCGTAGGAACTGCTGAAGCTTTACAAACCAGGGAGAGATCAACGGTTGGTAAACGTTTGAAAATCAAACGTGTCGCCAATGCGCCGTCGTTGTCGTCAATATCTTCGCTCGCCACTTCTTTTTCCCCAACCGTTTCCGATTCCGTGAAATAGCCCGATATTGCTGTTTGCCCTCCGACTGTTAGAGTTGTGCCAATACTATCGAGAATTGCCATGATGTCCTCCTTCTTTTTATTTTAAATCTAATCCGAATGTGTTATCTCCAACAATAGTTTGATGTGTTCGCGCCGAAAAATAGATAGTCTTTGCCATTCTGTGACCGATTTCAACTTCTGTGTTTACCGCCAATCGCGCGCCTATCGCGCGAGCTTGTTCTGAAAATAAACCATCCTCACCCTTATCTTTCTGAAACTCAAAAACGATTTCACCTTTGTCCTTCAGCATTTGCTCGACAATCCACCGCCTTATCAACGTGAAACCAAAACCAATATAGAGTACCGGTAGAATACCTGGCGAAATCGAATCGGAAGAAATACTGACGGGTCTATCATTTTCCACACTCGCCAAAACGCAAGGACGATGAGGCCAACGCTTACAACAAAATAAGCCGGACAAAATATCTTGATCCTGCCCAGAATCACGGAGCCGTTCCAGGGCGGTCGGAATAAACTCCATATCATCATCAACAAGAAGCAGACTATCGCATTTTGTTTTCAAAAAACCATGAGCTAAAACATTACACGCGCAAGAATGGGGCAGGTCAACAGCGGGGTTAAGGATCACATCAGACTGTCGCCTGCCACCTAAAAGTAAGCCAGTCCATGACCAGAAGAAGGCCGGATCAATCCGCGTCAATCGCGTACCTATCGCAATATCCCCCCAACCGACACGCTTATCAAAAAGTTCTTTGTCGTGAGCTAACCATTCAGCGGAATATACTCTTTGATAATCGCCAGTCAATTTCCCATCCTTAAAACAGGGATGATCATGCACATATCGCGCTTCATCTGCGAAAATATATCTCCCCATTCGTTTGCATTTTACGAGTAATTCTTGGTCGCAGTAACAATGGTAATATTCCGGGCTGAAAAAAGTTCCCCCTAACAGCGAAAGAAGCTTTTTGTCGGCCAGCCAATGTTGAGCTAATTTATTCCCATTTGATTTTCCATCATTCAGGCCGACCAACCCCCATCCGTCAGGAAGCGTTTTCATAGCCTCCATTGCGCGATCTAAGAAACCGACCTGTGGAATTGTGTCATCAGC
>JAJFUZ010000229.1 GCA_021372155.1 Parachlamydia sp.
GGGCCGTTAGTGGATATAGTCAAGTCGTTTTTGTTGACACAGCGGGAATCATAAATATGGCAAAAGGAGCCGCTTGGGCATCTTCTACTGGCGCTACTGGATGTCTTTACTTTACATTATCGTGGAATAGATAACCCCACCTTTCGGGCAAGGGGTTAGGGGAACTGCCGAGGATTTCTCGGTAGTTCAACAGAACCCGCCAAGGCTGTTACCTTTCTGCTAACGTTTGTTAACAATTGCGGTTATTACTAACCGGACGTAACCGTCAACGCTCGTAGATAAATTCCACGAGCACCATTTATATCTCTATCTTCCGTTATTCCACAAGAACATTTCATAATTTTTTTACTACCAATGTCGTGAATTTTCCCACAATAACTACAGGTTTTCGAGGTATATGCTTCATTTACCTCAATAACTTCACAAGAATATTCTTCTGCTTTACATTTAAGAAATTCTTTAAATCGATAATGCGCAAATGTTAACATACTTCTCGCAGTTTTACTGCGTAACTTCGTTACCATCTGTGAAGTTTCAAAGGTTGGAATGAGGATTTTATCGAATGTTTTTACAAGAAAATGTGCAAGTTTCTTGTGTAGTTCTTCAATTAAATCCTTGATTTTCCATCTTAGTCTCTCTAAAGCTTTCTTGATGTTTCTCTTTGCTTTGCATTTTGATTTACTGCTTTTTGCGATGAGTTTATCCATATTTAAGCACAATTTGAATATTCTTTTGAAATCACCATCACCGATTTTACCCTGTAATTCTGGACTAAACATTGTTTGAAATGTTCTTACACCGGGATCAAGAGATACGCAATCAAACCTTTGGCTCTCAGGTATTTTGATTGATACTTTTCTTGGTATTATCAAGTAAAATCTTCCAGATTCCTTGATAATCTCAGTCCCTTCCATTTCAGTTACAAATCCTTCAGAAGCATAAAAACCCCCTCTATGTTTCTTTGAACCAAAGACAAAACTGTCTTTTAAAGCTTGTTTATCAAAGCCGAAACGCTGAGTATTATCTTTTCGCGAGCGAAAAGAAACTTGCTGAAAACCAGACGTTTTGAACTTTTTCTTTGCGTTTTTCACTGCACTTACAGCATCAGAAATTGCATGTTCTCTTACTCTTTGAGGGCAATCAAATGCCCAGACTGGATGGTTATCGGGAACAAACAATGCCTTTCTTACCTCCGGCAAGTAAGCTTTTGTTCCTTCTTTTCTCAAGTGTTCAACGGCTTTATTGTACCAATATCGAGTTAAGCCAAGGTATTTATTGAACAGTGGTTTATTGTTAGGATAAATCCTTATCTTCCTTGATCTTGTTACTGTATTTTCGGAGACCGTAAAGCCTACAGGAGAAAACGTGGATGATGGAAAGTAAGTCTTGAACAAGCTCCGCTTGAGGAGAGAGTTTAGATTCGTCGAGAACCACGATTTTGCAAGAGTTTTTGTTTGCAATTGATTGAATGAGTTCGAAACCGAACCGGCAAAGCCTGTCTCGGTGCGCAACAGCAATTTCTTCGACATTGCCTTGCAAGACTTGTTCCAATAAGGAGTTAAATCCTTTTCTTTTGAAATTAAGTCCACTTCCGAAATCTTCGATGATTTCATGTTGAGGATATCGTTCTCGCATGCACTTAATTTGTGATTGTAAATCATCTTTTTGGTTTCTGGAAGAAACTCGGCAATACACAATCCTTTTTCTTGTCTTTGTAGCGACAAGGAAGGAATCAACGTCATACAATCGCTGTCCAGCGGCTGTTCTAATATGTTTGATTTTACCTTCATTTGCCCATTTCCTTAGCGTGTTTGCATGTATACCTATGATTTCACTAGCTTTTCTACTGGTTAACATAATTCGTCAATCTCCGTTAACCATCGTTAACATCAATTAGAGATTGTGTCAACAGGACAATCCTCTATCCAAGTCATTTAATCCCCCATCTCTCTTGCGGCGTAACCTCTGGGTGCTTTGGGCTCCTGCCAGCCAAGGCACACCAAAACTTCTCTCTCATCTGTCTAGTCTCTTCGTCTTCTCGCCCACAATCCTGACAAAACGGGTTCTGCATAACACACTTCAACCACTCAGCTTCTTCTTGGCTCATGGTGAGGGTGACGGATATGACTTTGGTCTCGGTTTTGGCTTCCATTTGGTTCACTCCTGTGAGCGGGTTGAGAGTGCATTCGTATGCACTGTTGCGGGGTGAGTCAAGAGGTTTCTGTAAGGGAAAACTCAAACCGCCAGTTCAGGATTTCCCCCATGAGGAACATATGGCGTAATTGGCGGGGGATAAGGCGAACCATTGGTCAGATAAATGGCCACTAACACCACATTCGGGCACATAAGGCCATATAAATTGCTATAAGTCCAGTCCCTCATCCTCTCCATACTGCCTTTGAAGTTCTTCTAGAGTTATTGTTAGTCCGTCCCTGTTGCGGATGAGGCATTTCCCGTCTCGCATATCAATACGGAGGTTGATGTATTTGCATCTGGCGTTCCTAGTCCAAGACCAAGTGCCGTGGACTGAAGCGTTTATGATCCTGATGACATCGTTAAGGTCACCCCACTCGTTAGAAATTTGGTCAGTCATTCGATGGCCTCTCTTCGAGAGAGTCGCGCCAATCGCCGTAGCGTACAACGCAGTGCCTCCCTCCACTAATCGACCAACTAATCCGACCTAGATTTGGTTCCTCCTCGTACCAAAACCACAATCCGACCTCATCTTGCGCTAAGTAGTTTGCCCATGAGGGCGCGTCTTTCCAGTCAGGTTTCATCCTTCACCCCTTCGAGCAATCATAACTGGCTTGTCCCCTCAACTCCGCGCCTCTCGCGATTAGTACGACGTTCAGCAAGAGCATTCAATGCGTCGGAAAGATAATTGAGTGCTTGTTTGTTTTCCTCACAAGGGAACTTTTCGTTGAGTTTTTCAATCATAATGAATGCCGTCTCGATTAACGTATCGACTTGGCAACCATTGACGCCCACCTCTTTGATGGGGCCATTCTGGATTTTGAACTGAATAGAGTTGTTTTCGTCATCTATTATGATGGAGACTCCGTGGTACGGATTGTACGCATCGCGCTCTTCTGGCCAACGCGCAATACCAAATCCACCAATCTCAGTAAGTCCTGCTAATGTTTCTAGTGCCATTACGAATTCTCCTTTTGTGATGTAATTTCTGGCTCAAGCAATGCCGAGAAGGCGTCATGCAAATCTCGAAATATTAGGTACCGCCGCAAATCTGTCATGCCTATGTAGGACGTGACGTTCAGTACACGAAGCGCGTCCGCAACGTAATCTTCTGGTGCGGCTGGGTGCATCTCGCGTAATTTGGAAATGATTTCGTCATGGGGTGTAGTCATTTGTCCTCCAGAGCTTGCTTGACTATTGGATATACCTCGCACAGTTCTCGCGCCATTCCTGCATCCCTTAGCGCCTTTTCCAAAGTCTCGATGCGCTTCTCAAGGGCTTCTATACGCTCATTCAGTTTCTCACCCCTTTTAATTTCCTCACTAATCATTGCGTAGTAGCTCATGTTATCCCCTTTATTATGTGGAACGCCTTTTCCAGTTCGTGCTTTAGTCGCTCGTTAAGCTCCTCCAGCGCCATAATCCTCTTCTCCGGGTCTTGGCAGATTAGGATTGCGAATTGCTCGCGGAGGTGGGTGTTTTCGGCCTCAAGTTCACGGATTCTTTCTTGGTCCGCCCGATACTGCTCGCAATGAACCTCGATCTTACGTTCAAACTCGCCGACTGTTTTCAAAATAATCTCGTTATAAAGCAAAATGTCGGCAGCCATTTTCTGTGCGGTTGCTAGGTCTACGGCCCATTCGCTCATATTTTGGTTGGCGAGATTGTAGATAAAACTCTCGTTTAAATTATCGGTATCAATGGGAAAGTTTAATGATGGCTCGTTCATTTCTCCTCCGGTCTTTTCTCAAGAGTGCTTTCCCATTTTTCGTTGAATTGGTGTGTGCTGATACAGGTTCGCCCAATAGATACCCACTCAAAATCAAAATAAGCTGCCTCTGGTTTGCATTCGAACCAATGCCATGATCCGTTGCGATCTTGAGCTAAATATCGAGCCCATGAGGGCGAGTTCTCCCACGATGGTTTC
>JAJFUZ010000254.1 GCA_021372155.1 Parachlamydia sp.
AAGGAGGCATGATTTCTCATACCACATCGTAAGCTTAAGGATTTGCCCTTATGAAAAACGAATTAGAAGATGCAGCAGAAAATTCCAGTGAAAACTATCTTACTGAATCTCAAAAGAGATCCCTGACCATTTCGTTATTTCTCTTTGAGTAAGCATTGCGTAAAGCCGCCCAGTTGTTATCAGAAGAAGACGAAGCTGGAATTTTCTATTCACGAAAATCACACATAAGTCCAGGAAAACGTCTGTTCATTCAAAAGAGAATTTCCCAGACATTAAAAGAGCTGGCATATTTTGCTAATCAAATGGGTTTAGGGTTAACTGAAGAAAGCGTAGAAAGTGAGATCATGGCGGACATGAGCATTAGCTGGGAGAGTATTGAAGAATGCCGATCTAAACGATTAAGAGGATACGGCAAATTAGATCCCCGTGCCGTGCAAATAATTGATCCAGCAATTAACTATTTTGCGAGAACAGCCATTGAACTGTCAAGCTTGGTTGCCGATAGTTCGCAAGATGACATTAACGAAGAACCATAACACAAGAAAATTTACCATCCACAGTTCTTGTTTTTTGCTGCCAACATCCCATCACTTTATCAACAATCGGTGAGTTGATTCTTATTGACGAGTTATCGAAAAGAGATACAATAAATTAAGCGATGAGGCTCGCTAGGATTTAATCAAACCGCCGACTACGGCTGATAGCCTCTGTCTTAAACTTGAAAAGGCAGAGGTTTTTAATTTTTCTGATAAAGTTCTACTTTATGGATTATGACAGAAACTTTTGGCGATATAAAAGAAATTCTACAACTTACAAAGTCAGCATATGCACTTGCTGATGTTTTATCATCTACCCATGAAATGAATGAAATTTTTCTTTCTCAAAAAGACATGACTTATGAACAATGGGCTGATTCGGTCCGCGAGCTTTTCCAACGTATTGACATGGTAATTTATGAACATTGTATGGTTAAGATAATAAAAACTGCATTTCATAAAAAAATCGAAATCTCTGAAAATTCCACGATTTCAACAAGATGTTGTATTCCATCACAAATCACGAGCGCCGCGCTCCAATTAGGTTTGAATTTTCGTAAGGTAATCCAGGAATTAGGTGAACAAAATCGGGAAAGTACAAATTATCAACTTGGCGATCTATTGTCAAATGAGACAACTACCAGTGCAATAATTGATCTCAGTGTATATATTGTTGACATCATACTTGGTGATCTTGGATTAAAAAGAATAGATCTAGCAAGGATCTATTAACAATGCCTACCAGACAAGGAGAAATATTATGTATTGCTTGATTAATCAAGTGCACGCACGTGAGATTCTCGATTCACGTGGGAACCCAACCGTTGAGGTTGAAATTACTCTGGATAGTGGCGCTTTTGGCAGAGCTGCTGTTCCCTCCGGCGCTTCGACAGGCATCCATGAAGCCCTGGAACTTCGAGACGAAGATAAAGCCCGATACAGCGGCAAAGGCGTCTTGAAAGCTGTTGGCCATGTCAACAAAGAGATTGCTGAAGCCATCGTCGGGATGGATGCATTGGACCAATCAGCCGTTGATAAAGCCATGCTTGATCTGGATGGAACCCCCAATAAAAGCAAATTCGGAGCGAATGCAATTCTCGGGGTTAGTCTCGCAGTTGCGCGCGCTGCAGCCGACG
>JAJFUZ010000255.1 GCA_021372155.1 Parachlamydia sp.
CTCCAACCGCTGGTTGGAGACCGAAGCCAAAAAGAATGCACCTGTGAAGAGTGCGCCGGCAGCTCCTGCAATCAATGGAGAAGAGTGGGAAGACGACGAGGAAGATGAAGAGCTGGAAATTGAGGAGTCCAAAGCGAAAGCAGCCCCTGCGCCAGCTCCTAAAATAAAAGCCGCGGAGAAGCCCGCTGTCACAAAACCGGTGATCAAAGCAGCCCCAGCGCCTAAAAAGGCACCTCCCTTGAAGGCATCTCCCTTGAAAACGCCGCCTAAAAAGGCTCCTCCAGTGAAAAAGCCTCTGCCCCAAAAAACTGCTCCCAAAAAAGCGGCTCCTCAAAAGACTGCGCCCAAAAAAGCGGCTCCCCAAAAAGTGGCTCAAAAGCCAGTGCCCAAAAAAATGGCTCCCAAACCGGCTCCAAAACCCGCGCCAAAAAAACCGGCGCCTAAACCGATTCCTAAAAAGGCACCACCAAAGAAAGTACCTCCCAAAAAGGTGCCGCCTCCTGCCAAAAAAAAGCGGTAGTTTGAACACTATTCTTGTCGCCGGAGGAGCTGGCTACATCGGTTCGCAGATCAATAAGATGCTGCAGCAGGCTGGTTATCAAACTGTCGTAATTGATAACTTGAGTCGCGGTTCGCGTTCAAACGTCGTCAGAGGAGAGTTTGCTGAAGGAGACATTGGCGACAGCGCTTTTTTGGACCGCCTCTTTGCTCAATATTCATTCAGCGCGGTCATGCATTTTGCCGCTCTCATCGATGTCGGCGAGTCCATTCAGAAGCCCGACCTTTATTATGTCAACAACGTGTCCAGGACGCTCACACTTTTACAGACCATGCTGCGCCATGGCGTCACTACTTTCATATTCTCGTCGACCGCAGCTGTCTATGGCCTGCCATTAAAACCCACGATAGATGAGGCGCATCCCTGCAACCCCATCAACCCTTATGGGGAGTCCAAGCTGATTGTCGAAAAGATGCTCAGCGATCTTGGACAAGCCTATGGTCTTAAGTTTTGCGCCCTGCGCTACTTCAATGCCGCTGGCGGTGACCCTGAAGGAGAGATCAAAAACAGGCGCGCAAAGGATTCCAACCTGATCCCATTGGCTTTACGGAGCCTGCTGGAGCCTGCTGGCAAGGTAAAAATTTTCGGAACCGATTATCCGACGCGCGATGGGACCTGTGTCCGCGATTACATCCATGTTTCTGATCTGGGAAGGGCCCACATAACGGCTTTGGAAAATCTTCTGAGTGGCTCTCCCTCATGCTGCTACAATCTGGGCAATGGGGAGGGATTCACGGTCCGCGAAGTTCTTCAGACAATCGAAAAGGTCACTGGGCGCAGGCTGAACATCGAAGAGAGTGCTCGTCGGCCAGGCGACCCTCCTGTTTTAGTTGCCAATGCGGCATTGGCTCAAAAGGCCTTGAACTGGAGACCGCGCTATCCCAATCTTGACTCCATGATCGAACATGCCTGGCTGGCTTTGGATTACTGCTGATTGAATTAAACATCCGAAACGGCTAAAGTAGATTTTCCGGAAATCACAGATCTTTATGCCAGAATATCAAGTTTTTGCCCGAAAGTACCGCCCACAGAGATTTGATGAGGTGATCGGCCAGGAGGCGATCGTCACGACGCTCCGCAATGCCATCAAACATAAACGGCTTGCGCACGCCTATCTCTTTTGCGGTGCCCGTGGAACGGGGAAAACGACGCTGGCGCGGCTGTTTGCCAAAGCGCTGAATTGCCAGCATCCTGAATCCAATGGGGAGCCCTGCAACAGCTGTTCTTCTTGCAAAGAGATCACCTCAGGCCATTCTTTAGACGTTCTCGAGATCGATGGCGCCTCCCATCGCGGCATCGACGAGGTGCGCCAGATCAATGAGACCGTCGGCTATGCGACTTCTACGGGCGGCTATAAGATCTACATCATCGACGAAGTCCACATGTTGACCAAAGAGGCTTTCAATGCCCTTCTCAAAACGCTAGAAGAGCCGCCTCCGCATGTTAAATTCTTCTTTGCCACAACAGAGCCGCACAAAGTCCTGCCCACCATCTTAAGCCGCTGCCAGCGCTTTAACCTCGGCCGCATTTCTGCGGAAAAGATCGTCGAGAAGCTGGCGTCCATCTCTAAAGAAATGGGTATCGAGATCGAAGAAGAGGCCCTCTCCATGATCGCCACTTTGGCTGACGGAGGCTTAAGAGATGCTGAATCCCTTCTGGACCAAATCCACTCGTTCCACGCAGGCAAGATCAGTGTCGAAGATGTTTCCACCATTTTGGGAATGGTTTCGCGCGACTATTTTTTTGAGCTGGACCGCGCCGGAAAAGAAGGCAACCTGGCGATGTCTTTTGAAGTGGCCCACAGAGTATTTACGCAAGGAAAAGATCTCGTCCACTTTGTGGAGAGTCTGACAGAACACTTCCGCAATCTTCTGATGGTGAAGCTGTCCGGCAAAAACGCCCCCTTCTTGAACCTCACACCAGCCAATCGCGATAAATATGAAGCCTCCGCCAAACTCTACACACAGGAGCAGTGCCTCACCCTCCTCGATTATCTGGCAGAGTCCCAGCAGCAGATTCGCTTCGCTGCGCATGGAAGAATAGCCTTAGAGGCCATTTTGCTGCACGTACTTCGCAGCCACCAGCGTCTGCCTGTGGAATATCTCGTGCGCCGCTTGACCGAGTTGGAACAGACAATCGGCGGGGGAACGCCCACACAGCCTCCCCAGCCTGCAAAACAGCAAGCGGCTCCAGCTCCACAGCCGCCATTGCCTCCAATTCCGCAGCAGCAAGTTTCCCAGCTGCCACAAAAGGAATCCCCATCCATCAGCATCGATCCGACGCCAACATCTCGCGATCTTGGAAAGAGGGAAAAGAAAGAGCCGCCGCCTCCACAGCCTCCTAAGGCTGAAGTCCGGGCAATCGCCCCGGAAAAACAGCGCCAATATGACACGTTGCTCCAGTTTGCAGCTGTCGAGCTTGAGGGAACAATTCAAAGACATCGTTTTTAAAGAGATCAGGTAACATATGGGAACAGGTTTTTCAAAAAAAAAGAAACAAGCCAAATTGCTTCAGGATCAGCTGAGCCGCATGCAAACGCAGATGAATCAGATCGAAGTTGTCGGGACAGCAGGAAATGGCCTCGTGACATTGACATTAAACGGCGATAATGAACTGAAGCAGCTCAAGATTAAGCCAGATTGCGTCGATCCCGAAGATATCGAAGGGTTAGAAGATCTGATCAAATCGGCCTATGGCGATGCTCTAAAAAAGCTAAAAGATCAGCAAAGCCAGAACATGCCAAAACTGCCTCCTGGAATGCCTGACCTTAGCAATTTTGGCTTCTGATTGTTATAGCAGATCGCACTTGGCCGCAAGGATAAAATCGCTTTCGGTTAAGCCATTGATTTTATGCGTCCAGATCGAAATTTTGACTTTGCCCCAGGCAAGGTAGATATCAGGATGATGTCCTTCCCGCTCGGCAAGCTCGCCCACGCGGTTAACGAAAGTGAGCGCTTTACGAAAATCGGTGAATTTATACTCTTTTTCGAGGTGATGCTCCTCAATCACCTGCCAACCATTGCCAAGCTGCTTCTGAAACTTCTCAATTTCTTCTCCTTTGAGGGGAGGAATGCCGCCCTGGCAAGGTATGCATTTCTTTGTGGCCAGTTCGCGTTCAGATGATTCCATAGCTGCCCATGCCCTTTTGTTGATCTTTGGTGTTTTTGTTGGTCTCTTTGAGGAAGAATCATTAAGCCCCGTGGCGCTGCTGAAAAGGCAGAGGCTGAATGTAAGAACATATAACCCAGAGAGATGAGCTTTGAACATGACAACTCCATTTTTTTCCGGAGTCTACTAATTTGGCAAATAATAATGCAATTTTAAATTTTATGTATGGGGGTCAAATCTGACCCCCCTACGTATCTGTTAAGCGCTGCAGCTGACGCATAGAGGATCGAGTGAACAGGCTTGAGGCTCTTTCTTTTCGACCTCAACGGTGAACTTGATTGCTTCAGCGGCCCCCTTGGTCCGCAAGTAGTACATCCCGGTCTTCAGACCCTGTTTCCAGGCATAGAAATGCATGGAGGTGAGCCTGGCGAAGGTGGGATTTTCCATGAACAGATTGAGCGATTGCGACTGGCAGATGTAGGGAGAGCGTTCGGCCGCCATATCAATGAGCGTCCTCTGCTTGATTTCCCAGCCTGTTTTGTAGAGCTCTTTGAGAGATTCGGGAATCTCCTCAATGTTCTGAATCGATCCATTTTGGGCTAAAAGTTTGTGTTTCATGGCTTCATTCCAAAGCCCCAGTTTGACAAGGTCGCGCATCAGGTGCTTGTTCACAACGATGAACTCTCCCGACAGGACGCGACGGGTGTAGAGGTTGGATGTGTAAGGCTCCATGCACTCATTGTTGCCCAGGATTTGGGAAGTGGATGCCGTGGGCATCAGGGCGGTCAGCAAAGAATTGCGCAGTCCATATTGGGCAACCTCGGCTTTAAGCGCCGTCCAGTTCCAGCGGGGTCCTGGCTGAGCCCCCCACAGATCATACTGCAGAAGGCCTTTTGAAGCGGGTGATCCGGCATAGCTGGAGTAGGGTCCTTCGGCTTTCGCCAGCTCTTTGGAAGCGGTCAGAGCCCCAAAGTAGATCGTCTCAAAGATATCGCGGTTCAACGCGTGCGCTTCTTCCGATTCGAAGGGTAGACGCAGCAGCAGAAACAGATCAGCGAGACCCTGGACGCCTATGCCAATCGGGCGGTGGCGCATATTGGAATTTTTTGCCTCTTGGACGGGGTAATAATTGCCGTCGATGATGCGGTTGAGGTTGCGGGTGATCACTTGGGTCACTTCAAACAGCTTCAAATGGTCGAAGGTTCCCTGGTTGACAAACTTCGGCAGTGCGATTGAGGCTAAGTTGCAGACGGCGATCTCATCGGGGGCGGTGTATTCGATGATCTCTGTGCAGAGGTTGCTGGACTTGATCGTTCCCAGGTTTTGTTGGTTGGACTTGGCGTTGCAGGGATCCTTGTAGACCATGTAGGGATTGCCCGTCTCGATTTGCGCCTCAAGGATTTTGAACCAGAGTTCCTGCGCAGGCATCTGTTTGCGCGCGAGCCCCTCTGTTTCATATTTGTGGTAGAGCTTTTCGAAGTTCTCTCCCCAGCAATCAGAAAGGCCAGGAGCTTCATTGGGGCAAAAGAGGGACCACATGCCATTTTCTTCAACACGCTTCATGAAGAGATCGGGGATCCAGAGGGCTGTAAAGAGGTCGCGGGCGCGCATCTCCTCCTTGCCATGGCTTTTGCGGATGTCTAGGAAGATCTCCACATCGGCGTGCCAGGGTTCGAGGTAAATGGCAAAGGAGCCTTTGCGCTTTCCGCCCCCTTGATCGATATAGCGGGCAGTGTCGTTGTAGACGCGCAGCATGGGCAGGATGCCATTGGAGAATCCCCCCGTCCCGCGGATGTAAGAACCCGTGGCCCGTACATCGTGGATGCTGAGGCCTATTCCTCCGCCCGATTGCGAAATTTTGGCGCATGCTTTAAGCGTGTCGAAAATGCCGTCGATGCTGTCCTGGAGCTGCAAGAGGAAGCAGGAGGACATCTGCGGAGTGGGGCTTCCCGCGTTGAAGAGGGTGGGAGTCGCATGCGTGAACCAGCGCTCGCTCATCAAGTTGTAAGTCTCAATGGCTGCGGCGATGTCGCGTTTGTGGATGCCGACAGCGATGCGCATGAGCAGATGCTGCGGCCGTTCGACCGTTTTTCCATGCATTTTGAGCAGGTAGGAGCGCTCGAGCGTTTTAAAACCAAAGTAGTCATACCCGAAATCTCTGTCATAGATGATGGCGGCATCGAGCTGTTCCGCATTCTCCTGGACAATCTGATAGACTTCGTCTGAGATCAGGGGAGCTTTGCGCTTGTTTTTCGGATCCACATAAAAATAGAGATCGAGAATTGTCTTGGAAAATGATTTTTCGGTATTCTTCTGCAGATTTGAGATGGCAATCCGCGCTGCCAGCGAGGCATAGTCGGGATGGCGCACAGTCATTGTTGCGGCCACCTCCGCTGCCAGATTGTCCAGTTCCGATGTCGTGACACCATCGTAGAGACCTTCAATGACCTTCATGGAAACCAGGATAGGGTCGATATGCTCCATATCGAGACCATAACAGAGCTTCTGGATGCGCCCCGTGATCTTGTCAAAGCGCACTTCTTGTTTTCTACCGTCGCGTTTGATGACAAACATAGTCCCTCCTAAAATGTTTCGTTGAGAATAAAGGTGTGAGCCGCATGTGAGGCCATGACGCCCGATTTCTGATATTCGGACACGCGCCGTTCAAAGAAATTTGTCTTGCCTGAGAGCGAGATCAGGTCCATGAAATCGAAGGGATTGCTCGCCTGATAGATTTTGGGGGAACCTAAAGCAGCCAACAGCCGGTCGGCGACAAACTCGATATACTGGCACATTAGGTCGCCATTCATGCCGATGAGTCTCACGGGCAGTGACTGGGTCACAAACTCTTTTTCCGTCGTAACTGCCTCCTG
>JAJFUZ010000263.1 GCA_021372155.1 Parachlamydia sp.
ATTGGCTTAATATAGACCCGTTTGCGAAGGTTCGACCCCAGGGCTTTGACGCAGCCCAAACGCAAAAAACTTATGTGGTTGAGCACCTGATGGCACTCCCGCAGCCAGATCGGTTTGCATTTCCCCCGGGAATTGCTGGACTCTTTCTTTTATCGCCTTTACAATCGGTAGCATGCCGCGCGAAGTGATTCTGAATATACCCTTTGATAAAAAGCTGCTGCTCAAGCTCGCCTCTTTATTTGCACAATATGAGGGAACCTGTCTGCTTTATTCAGGGGGTGGTTACGATTCCTCCTGCTGCTCCTATTTGAGCCTCTTTCCCTACGAAATCATTTGTCAGGATGGAGAGCATATGAGCCGTCGTCAGCTCGATTCCAGCCTGTATCAAAAATCAGTTGCAGCCAATCCCTGGGATGCTTTGAAAGAGCTACTGCCTGTGACATTTGACCGCATGCCTTATCCCGAGTGGACCGGATTTTTAGGCTATGAGATGGGGGCTTTCAGCGACAAGGAGAAATGGATTCCTCATCCACAAGCAAAGACGCCCAACCTGTATCTGCAGCGCTCTCGAGTGTTGATCGCCGTCGACCATCGCGAAGAGAAGGGACGCGTCCTCATCGCAGATCAGGCCAGCTACATGAGCGATAAAGAAATATTAGATTGGGTCGACAGGTTAGGCAATCCCCATTGCTGGAAGGAGCTGCTCGCACTATTAGATAGTGTGGAGATTGTGGAGACATTTCAAACTCCGCTGCTTCACCGCACACCTTTTCAAACCTTGCAGGCCTACACCCAACAGATCGAACAGGCAAAAGAATGGATCCTGGGGGGCGATATCTATCAGCTCAACCTTTCCCAGAAGCTTGTTCTAGAGGGAAAACGCGATCCCTTTTATCTCTTCAGCCAGCTTGCAGAGATCAATCCCGCCCCTTTTTCGGCCTATCTGAAGCTTGATGGGATGAGCATTGTCTCCTCTTCGCCCGAGCGGTTTCTTAAAAAGAATCGGTCACTTCTGGAAACGCGCCCGATCAAGGGCACCATTCCCAGGGGAAAGTCAGAAGAAGAAGATCGGTCGAACCGGGATAAATTGCTGGCTTCAGAAAAAAATCGAGCCGAGCTCCTCATGATCACTGATTTGATGCGCAATGACTTGGGCAGAATCAGTCTTCCGGGTTCAGTTGTGACTCAGCAGATCGTCCGCCAGGAGGCCTATTCCAATGTGCATCACCTGCTTTCGATTATCCAGGCGCAGGCGCAGCCCCATCTTCACCCCATCGAGCTGATCCGCGCGTGTTTCCCAGGAGGATCGATCACCGGTTGTCCAAAGCTGAGGGCCATGGAGCGCATCGTGGAGCTGGAAAAGGCCCCCAGGGGGATCTATACGGGCTCCATCGGCTATCTGGCTGGCAATGGCGATTTCGACTTCAATATCGCTATCCGTACCCTGGTGCAGACAGAGGATGAGATCGAGCTGCATGTCGGTGGGGCGATCACATCAGACTCAGATCCGCTGCAGGAATATGAAGAGACCCTTCACAAGGGGTCTTCGATGCTTAAGGTTCTTGGAATTTCATGATTGCATATTTCAACGGCAAGTTTATCCCAGAAGAAGAAGCAAAAGTCCCGATCTCTGATCGCGGACTGCTTTATGGCGACGGCCTGTTTACCACACTGCGCGTAGCAGAAGGGAAGCCCGAGCGTCTCAAGCTCCATCTCGAACGCCTCAAAGCGCAATGCCAGATCCTTAATATTCGCCTTCCAGAAATATTTGAAGCCGATATCGCAGAACTCATCCGCGCGAACAATGCCGGGAATGGGATTTGGCGGCTGAAGATTCTGGTGACGGGAGGGGATTCATCTTCCCTGCATCTTCCTGCAAGGGAACCTGGTGCCTTTGCGATGCTGTTGAAACCCTATGTGGAGGAGGAATCTCTGGCAACCCTCTGCCTTTATCCTGAGCCCATTTCCCGGCCTCTCTCCCATTTTAAAACTCTGGCTTATCTGGATCGTCTTTGGGTAAAGGAATATGCTCTCAGGAATGGTTTTAAAGATGCTATCGTCACTTCACCAGAGGGGCATTGGCTAGAATGCGCTTTTTCCAACCTTTTTTGGCGAGTTGGCGACCGACTCTTCACGCCCAGGCTAGATCAAGAGCTTTTCGCAGGCATCACCTTGAGCCTGGTGCTCGAGGCTGCACAGAGGTTGGGCCTTAAGGTCGAACAGGTTCAGGCAAAGTCGAAAGACATTCCAGTGAAGGCTCAGGTTTATCAATGCAACAGCCTGATGGGCATTCGTCCCATTGTCTGCGTCGAGTCGCAGAACTATCCTCGAGATGAAGAGTTCGAAAGAAAGTTGCAGGCTAGAATGACTTGACTGTCATTTTTATTCCTTTTTCGCTATTATCAAACCATGCAAAAAATTGAGACGACACGTATGGCAGAAAAAACAGCAATCACTCCTACCCGCGCGGAAGATTACCCAGAGTGGTACCAGCAGGTGATCAAAGCGGCGGACATGGCCGAAAACTCTCCCGTCAGAGGTTGCATGGTCATTAAGCCCTGGGGCTACGGCATCTGGGAAAACATGCAGCGCTATCTGGATGATCGCATCAAGAGCACTGGCCACGACAACTGCTATTTTCCGCTTTTTATCCCTTTGAGCTTCCTGGAAAAAGAGGCTGCTCACGTGGAGGGGTTTGCCAAGGAGTGCGCCGTCGTCACCCATCATCGCCTCGAAGAAAAGAATGGCAAACTAGTGCCCACAGGTCAGCTCGAGGAGCCTCTCATCGTTCGTCCTACTTCCGAAACCATCATTGGCGAGTCCTTTTCCCGTTGGGTGGAATCCTACCGCGATCGTCCGCTGCTGATCAACCAGTGGTGCAATGTCGTGCGCTGGGAGATGCGTCCCCGCATCTTCCTCAGGACCACGGAATTCCTCTGGCAGGAAGGACATACCGCCCACGCTAATGAGAAAGAGGCCATCGACGAGACACTCAAGATGCTGGAAATCTACCGCGAATTTATGGAAGAGGTGCTGGCCATCCCGCTCATCCTGGGCGAAAAATCGCCGGGCGAGCGCTTTCCCGGGGCTGTCAGCACCTATACCCTCGAAGCGATGATGCAGGATCGCAAGGCGCTTCAGGCGGGCACTTCGCACTACCTGGGACAAAACTTTGCCAAAGCCTCCAACATCCGCTTCAGTAACCAGGATGGGCAGATGGAATATGCCTACACCACATCCTGGGGAAGCACGACGCGCATGATCGGGGCACTCATCATGTGCCATGGCGACGATGACGGCCTTCGTTTGCCGCCTCGCATTGCCCCTAAGCAGGTTGTAATCCTTCCGATCGCACCCAAGCCTGAAATGGAAGAATCAATTCTCCGCTATTCTGAAGAGGTCGCTGACCGCCTGCGTACCTTCCAGTGCTTCGGCAGGCCGATCAGCGTTCATGTCGACAGGCGCGACAAGCGCGGCGGGGAAAAGAACTGGGAGTGGATCAAAAAGGGTGTGCCGCTCCGCATTGAAATCGGTCCGCGCGACCTCGAATCGCGCTGTGTCACCCTCTGCCGACGCGACCGTCCCCATAAGGAGAAGAGCCAGGTCGCAGTCGACCAGCTCGGCATCGAAGCCACTGTCTTTTTAGAGCAGATTCAGAAGGGTTATTTCGACCAGGCGCGCGCTTTCCGCGATGCCAACATCCGCCGCGATCTTCGCACATTCGAAGAGCTGAAAGCCTACTTCACATCCAAAAACGCGGACAAACCCGAAATCCATGGCGGATTTGTGTTAGCAAAGTGGTGCGGCGATGCCGAGACCGAAAAAATGCTAGAAGATTTCAAGATTTCCATTCGCTGCCTGCCATTAAAGCAGAGCGGAACGGAAGGCACTTGTATCCTGACCGGTCGCAAGGCTACTCTTGATGCGGTTTTTGCAAAATCCTACTAAACCAGTTCATTCTGGATGTAATGCGCCATTTACAGGCGTCCCCGTTTGCGCGTTTTTTGTTTGAGAAGCTCATCAAGTATCTTCGCTGTTTCGGGGAGTGCTGGACGGAAAAGCTGAGTAAAGTCGACCAGAGAGCCCAACGCCAGAGACAGTTTCAAAAGGGATTCCAGCGAAATCTTTCCCGTTCGTTCAAATTTTTTTAAAACTGCAAGACTCACTCCAGAACGTTCTAAAAGGCTATGTTGGCTTAAATTCTGTTCCAGCCGTTTTTCTTTTACCCACTTGGCAATATGGCTGGCCATCTCGAGCGGTGTTATAAATTCATTGGGTATCATGGTATCCCTTAGACGTCAAAAGGACTCATAATAGCTATTATGATGACTGCAAAATAAAAGACAAGTTACTTGACGTAGAGCCAGTGCGGAGCAACGTGGCGATCAGCCAGGGCCTTTTTAGTTTTGGAGGGGTTGCGGATGTTTTCCAGCTCGCGCTTGAGCTTTTCGTCGTTAGCCTTGCGCTCTTTTTGAAGCTCTTCCCAGTTCTCGGGGGTGAAATTGTCCGGATTGGAAAGATAGGTGGAAACCTGCTCAGGTGTGACCTTGAGCTCATCCAGCAGTATCTTAATCTCGCGATCCAGAGAGTCGACGCGGATCAGCAGCTGCTTGAGCAGGGCCTCATTTTTCTTCGTGCCCTGTTCGAGATTTAATTCTTTATCTTTACTGAAAAACATATTAATATTTTAACAGAAAGAATTAATTTTTACAAGAATTAAGTGCGCGTCGTAAGGCGCGCACTGAGAAGAACTGATTAAGGTCCTTTTGCTTTAAACATGCTCGAGAGGACCTCTTTGTAAGGGCCGTTTCTAAGCATATCTAATGTTTCTCCTTTAACAAAGAGTTGACTCCTATGCTCGCGTACTTTTTGAAGAGTCCGTTGATCAAGGAAGGAGGGGTTTTCGGGAGCAATGGCTTGATCAAGTTTTTCCTCAATGTATTTAAAAAGAATTTCCCTCTGTTTTTCCAAATTCGGGCAGGTAAAGCACTTCTCAGTCAATTTGTTCTCCAAGCCAGCATTGCCAGAATAGAAATTGTTCAGGCGTTTTGCTGAATCTTGTATTTTATCCTTTAGAAACGGAATTTGTTCATACAAGACAGTGCCAATGTCCCTCTGCATGCAATCGACTAAGAGGGTCAAGGCTAGATCTCGCGTGGTAGTAATTGAAGGATTTTTCAATTCATTAAGAGCGGACATGTCACATACAGCAATCATCGATTCGAGTTCTTTTTCAAACTCCTGTGTGATGATGGCGCATTGCTGCGGAGTGACACGTGCCACCAGCTCCTGCTCAAGCGCAAGATGCTGTTCGACTTTCCTTACCCTTGGAACCACTTTTTCCACGTCGCTGTCATTGATCATGCGCGTATCAACCAGATGTTTGACCAACGCACGCAAGTGACCGAGTCCCTCGATTTTGATAGCTGTTGGGACAAGGCCGGTATCGGACTGCAGTTCCTCAAGGGATAATTGGGAATCAGGAAATTTAGTTTTGAGTTCTTCAGACAACTTCTTAACCTTTTCAGGTGACAGTGTCGGATTGACGACTGGCACTCCAGCGTGGCTTGCCAGAGTGGTTCCGACGCAATTATCCCCCGCTAAGCCCAGTGTGACATAACGTGTCTTTGCATAGGGATTACTGGAATAGATGCCCATGTATTTAATTGAGGAAGTGGGATCGAGCATGATGCGCGCAGTTACTTCTCCCCATGATATGCAAGTCATATTTTTTCTCCTGTTTGGATTATTGTTAGGGTTATTTTAGGCCATCATCATAAGATAAGGCACAAGCAGACGCAAGATGTAATCATTTTTTGCTGGTTCGAGAGAGCGTTTTCTGACATATTCATCCTAATTATGCGTTCTTTCTGCCTCTATATGATTCCTCTATTAGCGCTGCTCAATACATTGGCGAGCGTCTATCTTGTTTTCTCGCTAATTCTTCGATCAGCGCGTTTGCGAGAGGCTCTCATGGATGCCTGCGCCGAATATGCTGCCCAAGCCTTTTCTCTGCAGGAGTTAGTTGAGAAGAAATTTGATGATGGCACCCTGCACACTCTTTTGGAACAGCGTTATGATAGCTTCATTGCCGCTTTGAAGCGCCGCATACCCATGGCCGAGTTCGTGATGACTGGAGCAATAGAGGCTGGTGTGAAGGAGCAGGTCCAGACAGAAATCAACAAATTACTTCCTGAATTGAAAGCAAAGGTCCTGGAGCGTCTCATGACGCCTGAAGAGGTTCAGGAATTGGTCAAAGCCTCTCTTTTGAAGCTGGATTGGAAGCAGATCAGGATCCCGCTTAAAGCTCGACTTGGGATTATTTTCAGCCTCGGCGCAGTCTCTTTTATTCTGGGTTTACTCCAGCTGCTTTTCTTTTTGATTTATTGCACATAGATTCTTGCTAAAAAGTCTCGCAGAGTATAAGCATGTAAATGTTTAATATTCGTGAGAGCGATGACCGACGTAGCAAGCCAGCCAGAACCCGAGCCTCCTGAACAGATCGTTCTGGAGGACAAAGCGCGCCTCTCCAAATCGATCCTTTGGGGATTGCAGACGGCGGCCTACTGCCAGTTTGGACCGGATGCCTGGGGATCCAAAGCTGTGCCTTTTTACATCACCAGCAATCCCTATATCGCCCGGCAGTATGCCTATGTGGTTTTGGGATATTTGAGGGATTGCCTGGCGCCCAACTCCGCGACGCCGATCGATTTGTCGCATCCTGTCTATATCTTTGACCTGGGAGCGGGAACGGGACGCTTTGCTTATCTCTTTTTAAAGACGCTCCTGATGATCTGCGGTGTGCTTCGAAAGGATGAGCTGAAAATTTGCTATGTCATGACCGATATCGCCCGCTCCAATATCGACTACTGGATGCGGCATCCTTTCCTGGAGAATTTTGTGGAAAAGGGGGTGCTTGATTTTGCCTGCTATTACCATGCAGAGAAAGATCCCAACCTGCACCTGCGGGCAAGCAATCGGTCGCTGAATCCCGAAACCGTGCACAATCCAGTGGTGGTTATCGGCAATTATTTCTTCGACACCATTCCTCAAGACCTGTTTACAGTCAAAGATGGCAAGCTTCTGGAGGGCCAGGTCACCCTGTCGATGGACAAAAGCGATATGACAGAAGCGCTGCTTCCGACAGATCCTGAGGTGATCCGGCATCTCAATTATACTTTCGATTATGCCCCGATCGAGCAGATCGAGGGCTATTATCCCGATTTTCCAGAATTACATCAGATTCTCAAAGTCTATGCTTCGCGCTTTGAAAATATTCCTTTTCAATTTCCTGTAGGTGCCTTCGAGACCATCCGCTTTTTCAAGGAGCTGTCGCACGGGCGATTGCTGTTGCTGGCAGGCGATCAGGGCCGTTGCACGGAAAGTCAGATGCAGCAGTTTGAACCCTACATCGCCAAACACAGCAGCTTTTCGCTTTCTGTCAATTACCATGCCATCGCCATGTATTTCCGCCATTGCGGCGGCATGAGCCTTCTCACGACATACCCGGAGCCTCTTTTTGTCGTCGTGGCAGCTACTCTGGGGGCTGAAAAAGATAAATATCCCGAAACGACCCTCGCTTTCCGCACGCATATTGACTATTTTGAGCCAAACGACTATCTCAAAATAGTCAACTGCACAGAGACGCAATGGCTGGAACCTACTCTTGAAAGCATCTTCCTCATTCTGAAGTTGGGCAACTGGGATCCTGTCACCTTCAACCACTTCTTTGAGCGCATCCGCGAGCTGGTCCCCAAAGCAGCTACTGAGGAGAGAGAGAGTTTCGTCCAGGTTATTTACAATATCTGGGACCGCTTCTATCCCATCAACATCCAGGATGGAGCCTTTGTGATGAATCTCGGAGTGGTCCTTTATGACCTCGAACGCTATCCCGAAGCGATCGCATTTTTCCAGCGTGCTCTGGATTTAGGGTATGAGAATGAAATGATCTATGGCAATCTTGCGGCGAGTTACTCGGCCCTGAAAGATTTCTCTAAAGCTATTGAGTGGAAGGAAAAAGCTGAATCGGTCAAGAAATTAGAGTAGAGTTTCAAACCCTATTTGCACCCTAATTTCGCTGCTGTCCGAGAGTAAAATTAGGGCGTAAGTAGGGTTTCAATCGCATAGAAGAAAGCCACAGAAATGATGGCGCCGGCCGGAACCGTAATGCACCAGGAGATGATGATGTCGCGGGTGGTGCTCATGTCCAAGGAGCCTAGACCTCTAGCCAATCCGACGCCGATTACTGCCCCGACAAGCGTATGCGTGGTTGAAATGGGCATCCCGATCCTTGAGGCTATCAGGACGGTCAAAGCTGCCCCGAATTCTGCTGAGAAACCGCGCGTGGGGGTCAGCTCAGTGATCTTTTTTCCAATCGTCATGATCACGCGCCAGCCCCAGGTTGCCAGACCGAACACAATTCCAATGCCACCCAGCGCAAGAGCCCAGGTGGGGACTACGGATTCGGAATAGATTGTGCCTGTCTGCAGAATTGTGATAGCTGCTGAAAGAGGTCCAATGGCGTTGGCGACATCGTTGGCGCCATGGGCGAAGGCCATGAGGCAGGCGCTCATGATCTGAAGATGACCGAAAATATTCTCGACAAAGGCAAGCTGGTTATGTTCGGGTGAAGCTATATGCATGACAGGCATTCTACGGACAAAAAACAGGCTCACGGCAAAGCCGATGCCGCCGACGGCAATACTGGCGCCTAGCGCTTGAAGGAAATTAAAGGAGATATGGACGTTCTGCAGTCCTTTATAAAGCATCACAAGGGAGAGGGTGCCCGTGACAAAAAAAACGAGGGGGGGCGTCAGTCTCTTTGCCGCAGCGACAGGATCCTGCGCATAAAAGATTTTTGTTCTTAAGAAATTAAAGATCAGATACCCCAAAAGTGCTCCAGAGAGGGGGGAGATGATCCAGCTAACGACGACCAGGCTCACATTTTCCCAATGGACCGCCTGCCAGCCACCGACAATCAATCCAAAGCCCACAATGGCACCAACGATGGTGTGTGTCGTCGATACTGGCCATCCATTATAGGAAGCGATCTGGAGCCAAACTCCTGCCGACAAAAGCGAGGCAAGCATGCCGTAGACCAGCTTTGTGGGTGCATGGGCAAATAGCTCTGCGTCGATCAGGCCGCTCTGCATGGTTTCTGAGACATGGGAACCAAAGAAAAAGGCCCCTGCAAACTCCAACACCGCTGCAATCAGGATCGCCTGCTTTAATGTCAGGGCGCCGGAGCCCACAGATGTCCCCATCGCATTGGCGACATCGTTGGCGCCGATGTTCCAGGCCATGTAGAAGCCTGCCAGAATCACCAGCGAGAAGAGAATCGTATCAGCGCTCAGCATTATTTCTGTTCCAGGGTCATTCTCACGCGATTGGCTAATACTTCCGACAGGTTAGAAATGGAACCGACGGCTTCGAAGATTTTCTGCCACAGATGGAAAGCGCTTCGCGACACCTGCTTTTCCGCGCTGAAGAACTTTTTCAAAAGTTTGCGCTGCAGAAGGTCGACCTCATGCTCTTTAAATCCGACCTTCTTGACCATCTCCTTCACTTTCTCCGCCTCATTGCCCCCAAAAGAGGATTCCAGCAGCTCATGCATTTCGCGCATGATCTCCAGGACCAGGTCGTAGGAGGCAATGTTGGCTTTGAGGAACTCGATGAACTCATTATGAAATGCCGACAGAAGCTCAATCGGTGCAAGCGTCAGCAAGACGGCGACATCTTCAGCCCTGTCGGCGATGCTGTCCTGGATGGAGAGGATCTCGAGAAGATTACCGCGGTCGATGGGAAGGTAGAGGCTCTTGGGCAGATGGTTGCGGATATCGTTTTTGGTGATATCCGCCGCATGTTCGTGGCTTGAAATCTCTTCCGCAATCTTTTCCAGCACTTCTCGATCTCCGTTTTCCAGAGCTACGAAAAGGTTTGGCAGCAGATGGACGCAGCGACTCACCGTTTCCATGTGGGACTGCAAAGGGGCAAAGGGAGAGCGCCCAAAAAGGTTTACGATCGTGTACATGCGGCTAGCATATACGAATGGCTGCTTTTAACAAATTTTTTTCTCTTGGATCCTTATGATTCAGCAAAAAGAGATGTATAATTTCTGAGAGTCCATAATCCATCAATTTGTAATATGGAAACTCTTGCCCTATTTTTTAGGACATGAAGCTATCCAACTAAATTCTTTGTTCGTGCCCTACGCAAAATGACGTGTCAGATAGGTAAACGATTTAGTTGGATAGCTTCATACGCTTCTTCGTGTTCAGCTCGGCAAGTTCAAATCAGCAGCAGTGACGAAGTTATTTGTAATCTCGCTCACAAAATTATGTTCTTGTTCAAATTCTCGTATCTTTTCAGATAAGTAGGGCTGAAACCAGAAGCTATAATAAGCGAATTCCTTTACGAGGGGGGCGATCTTTGTTTGAAGAGAATTTTCTCTAAAATAATTACTTGCATCTTCTGCTGAGAGTTGATCGAGCTGCCTTCTTTTGGAAAGCAGATCTTCCTTGAATATTTGCAATATTGTTTGTGAAATCTCGATGATTTTGTATGTTAATTGTTGTCTTTTTGTCAATAAACGAGCATGGTCATTTACCGTAACTTTCTCTGATTTAAGCTTTTCTTCCAACGCCAATTTGGCTTTTTCTAACTGGTTTAAAGGCTCGCTGGTTTTTGTGGCTTCGATGGGATTTATCTGGATCTGATTAAAGTGGCGTCCTTGAGCTAATACAAGTGCGCTCTCAGTTTGATCCAGGGCTTCCTGCGATGGATAGGTGTTATTTTGTTTAGCCGCCTTTCTAATGACTCGCGAAAGCAGTTTTCTCGATTTGCTAAGATCTCCGTTTGTATGTTTCACAATGCGAGTGGTTACCTCTTCTTTGATGATAAAGTTTGATGCCATGGATCTGGCTTGGTTCTGCAAAATAATATTTGTTTCATCTGGGCTGAAGTTGGGAACATGGATGACCTCAAACCTACGGTCAGACGAGCCATCATCTTTTTCAAAAAAGACATCTTTTCCGGCTGTTGTTGTGGCAAAGACGGCATAACGAATAGGTTTTGGACCTCCAAAAAATTCTCGAAGCATCAATTTCTGATCTTGAGTAAATGCTTCTACTTCATCTAAAAGTAATACAGTGTGTTCGCTTTTAGAGACAATTTTTGTTAGAGTTCTACGGATATGATCGTTTCCTCCATACATCCCTCCTGCACTTGTCAAAGCAATTGCAGAACCTCCAAACGCTTTGTATCCGTTCCCGGGAAGACCAAACTGATTCATAGCTATCCGTCTTGCCACTTCAACTAAAACGGATGTTTTCCCGCAGCCGGGTTCTCCGACTAGAATGGGTATTGTCTTGCTTTGCCAGCATTGCTTAATTTTTTCGAGAATATCATTGCGATTATTAACGGGGGCAACTGACAAGTAAAAATTTGGATCGGTGAATTCTTTTAGCGGTGGTAAAGAAGAAGGAGTTTTTTGAAAATACTCTATATACACCTTTCTTATGGCATTAAAAAGAAACGGAAAACCAATCGAGAGGCATGATGGCAAAATTTGGTCTGTTGTTTCTTTAAAGACTAACATTGTCATTTGGTAGGCGCTAAAATAATTTTGTGCATCTGATCCTGTGATGGGAGTTGAAGTGAGAATGTCGAACGCTTCAAGATAATTATCAATATCTTCGATGCAGATTCGGCAAATTTTCTTCATTTCTGTCCAAAATCCAGTAGGTGGGGTGTATTTAATTAAAAGAGAAAACGCCGAAACGTTGGCTTGAACTATGCTTAATAGATCTTGATTAAAATTATCAGTATGAAATACAATTTTGATAGCCTCATTTACCCGTATGTTACGCGTCAGATTTAAAAATCGTTTGATTACTTCTTCATGTTCACTTCCTTTCATAAGATGAATAAAATGAGCCAACCGATTAGCCATGATCTGAAATTCCTCGTCGGTGAGATTTATAAACCGGTTTGTGAATAAATTCTTTAAATGTGTAAATCCATCTGATGAGATAAAACATTTGATGAAACTATTAAGATGACTGTTATCTTTGGTTATATTTCTAACATTTGTGTCGCTTAAATCGCATACACCCGTTGCTTCGAAGAAACCACTAGAAATGGTTTGTTGCATGCAAGATATAGTTTTTTGCAATTGGGAAGCCTCTAGTTCTTGACTTTTCAACAACAAATCATTATCAATAATTTTTTTTTGTAAGCTCCTATATACACCAACAAAGTTTGCCATTTTTTTTCTTTTTTGTTAAGTTAAAATTTTATTTAATTATTTGTAAACAATGATCGAATCCATCTACTGCTATTTATAGAATATTTAAGTAAATTAGATTCACATTCAATGTTCATTTCCCCACTTTCACTAAAGTCAAATGGAATAATAATTTCAATTTTTATACCCTGCCAATAAGCTGCAGATATTTGTCTTGCAAATCCCTGTTTGTCGCCTTCTGTAAATTTTGCTGACTCTAAAAGCCCTTTTGCAAGCTCTCCACCATTAACTTCATGCCTGTAGATTGAGTCTGCTGTTATTGCTGTTAAAAAAAAGGCTTCAAAACTGCGCCAAAACGGAATGTTCACTAGACCCCATTCCTTCCGAATTAATTCAATTTTTCTTGCACTACATTTTTTGTGCAGAAATTGATGATTGCTTATGGTACTGACTCTAATTTCATAAGAGATATTGCGCGGAATTTTCGCGCGAATTCGCTCCCTAAGATTCTCGTTACTTATTGTAGGTTCATAAGTGGAGACGTGTAGGCGTTTTATTTCCTGCTCGAGTTGCTGGATTTTCCTGTTTTGCTCTGCGATACGCGCGTCCTGCTCTTGAGCGTGAGCTCGAAGGGATATTAGTTCCTTAGGCTCTTTAGTAGTGGCTTGAGGATCGATACCCATAAACTGACTCCTGGGTTATAAGTTTTCATTCTTAGAGCAGCCATTCATGTGTTCACCTTGGGGTAACGGACCCTGAGTGTTTGAACGCTTATCTCTGTGATCGAAAAATAACCTGGAAAAAGATTAAATATCAACAAAAATGTCAAAAATGAATAGCGACATCAGAAATTGTTGGCTTTCAGCTTCTTGCAAACGAATGTTTCGCTAAACCGGCGATGTGCAAGATAGAAAAAATGATCGCATCTATCAAATATTTAACGACAATTGTGCTTGATAATCTGCTCCAGATCACATCTTGGAGAATTATTTGGCGGCAAACATTGCTGAGGAATATGTCTGAAAATGATTTAGCGATTTCTGTGCACATACTAGAAAATCAATAATTGACATGAATGTCAAAAACAAATATATCTGCGTAACAGCATGGCCGGAGCCGATTTGCGACAGATGCAATCACGGTTTAAGGCCTGGGAAATAAACAATGAAAATTTGGAGGTTTTTATGATTCAGAATTGGCCCTTGGCAATTGCTCAATGTCCTGTGTTTAATCCTTTGGCACAAAAGCGTCATTGGTTCAAATCTATCGGTTCAAGAGACCATGGCACAGGTGAGGGAGGTGCTTTGGCGGGCACAGAACTTGTAGGGAAAATTGACGCTTTCGTGCATCGCTCTACTTTTATCGAAAAACTATCAGAGGAAGAATTGGTTGAAAATTTTACTTGTCGTTTGAAAGTTCTCGATTGTATGGATGAGTCACTTTCCTATGGAGTGACACTCAGAGAAGCAGAGCAGATGATTTCACAGCTGGAAAAAAAAGCGTCGGTAAAGCGAGAAAAAGAAATTGGGGAGATGAAGGCCAAGTTTTTAACTGCCTTTCAACGTGCCCCTGCAGGCCCAGGCCTACTCACTCAACTGGAAGTTGATCATCTTAAAAAGATGACCATTGCGCCCAGAGGGGTCGTCTGTTCTAATCAATCTGGAGCCCTGTTTCAGAGACCAGAGCTGAGCATCTCCGATTTGACATCTATTTTTTATCATTTCGGATTCAACCTCATCAAGTATTCTCTAAAACAAGAAAATTTTGAAGGGATTAAAGAAGTTTGTGATGTGATTGGGCTAGGAAAAAAGTGGACAGTACTTCCATGGGGAAAATCAATGGAAAGATTGATTGTGGACTCTGCTGCAGAGTTAACCAGGCATTTGCAAAAAGATGGTTTTCTGGTTAAATTGGGTTATGCCAGTTTTAAGGTGGGGTTAATCAAAGATCTCAGTGATCCAGAAATAGCGACAAGCCTGCAGGAGCAGGGCTACGCTCTGTTTGTCATCTTAATCTATCCGCAAGTTAAAGATCTTAACGACAAAAGCACGGAGGTTATTGCTTCCTTGTGAATCCAGCCTGCAGTGAGTCAAAAACGGCTCAGCAAACTTTAGCAGCCATACGAAAGGCGTATTCGTATGGCTGCCAGAAGTCTTTCAGCTCTTCTATGACACAAGCATAGACAACAAACCGAAGAGACAATATTTTATTGGATGAAAAACGCTCGAAGGAAAGTATGTCAGTACAAAATGTTATCGGACAGTATTGGACGCCGCGCGAAACGATCGAATTTGTCAGTGAAGGAGCGGCAGTTGTTGCTTATCATTTTTGGGAACAGCAGCCTCCTGCTCTTTACAGATTGGATCAGCATTCCTTTACACAGCTTCCGCATTCCGATCTGCCGCTTTCAAAGTTTGTTCAGAAGTTACTGGCGGAACAATATATTCCCTCCATTCAAAATGGAGCTCTTGCTTGGGCCGTTCCAGACAAATCTAATCGAAGTGTAGAAGTCCAAAACCTTCTTTCTCTTGCTGAGCAACAGGCAAGAGAAAAGCATTTCGGAAAGGCGGTCGATGCCCTTGATCAAGCTCAGCGGGCAGCTGCGCGGTTGCCGGATCCTTTTGGCGAAGCCCATTTTTTGGAAAAGCTGGATCGAGAATGGGTGCAATCTCTTTTGATTCACACACAAGATCCGCGCGTCGAGCATCTATTGTTACAAAAAGATGCAATCAGAATGGCTTTTGAGAATAGCTTGCGCCAGCTTTCAGCTTTATCTCTCCAAAAAAAACCACCTACGTGTTTTATCTGTTTCTCCATTGAAAATGACCTCGGGAACTGGCTTGAAAATACCTTTATTCCTGATCTGGATAATGTGGGAATCGCTCCTCTTTTTTGTTTTCGACAATTTGGTCCTGGTCAGACCTTAAATCGCTTTCAGTCCTTGATTCGCTTTTCCGATTCAGTCGTGATTATGTGTACACCGGAACTTAAGAAAAAGTGTGAGGAACGTATCGACAATCCCACCGGGGCGGCAATGGAAATCTTCCTTGCTACAGGCCGCGCCGCTGAACCAGAAAAATGGAAGACGATATACCCTGTGTATCTTAAGGGAAGTTATCCCGATCTTTGTCCTCATCCCTATCTGGAACAGCACTTAGGGGTTAGTTTGACATTTTTTGGCAATAGCACGCCGTCAAAGCTGCTTAGTTACTACGCTGATGCTTTTGAACTGTTCGGAAGTATACGCGCCATCGAGCGAAGCCGATCTCGGGTTGTAAAGCATGCATTTCTACAAGAGGTGCAGAAGATTTTGCGAGAGGGAAATTTTGATCAAAGTGCTGTTCAAAACTGGCTCAAGAAGGCGCCTGAAAAAAAAATAGACTTAAGAGAAGTGACAAATAGAGCTATCGATGCGGCCATGGGGCAACCGTTAATTTCTAAAGATCGCCTTCGGCTCTCTCCTGCTCATCCGCAATTTGTAGGCAGATCCGCATTGCTCGATCAATTAATAGCAGATATGCAGCTAGGAGCCTGGCGCCCTGTAAACCCGACTATCATTCGAGTGTTGTATGGTCCAGCAGGGATTGGGAAAACAGAACTTGCCCTCGCATTTGGCAATCGGCATCTTTCAAACTTTTCATTAGTTTGGTTTTTGCGAACGGAATCCGTTCTGCTCTTTGAAGAGGATTATCGCGATTTGGCAGGAGCTTTAGGTGTCTACATTGAAAATGAGGACAAATTTGAAGATGTGCAAAGGAAAGTACATAAAGCACTGGAAAAAGGGGTAGACCAAGCTCGCCTCCCATGGCTGCTTATTCTTGATAATGTGGAAACGATGATCTGCATCCCCGAAAGAGGTGGGTATGTGATCGCCACTTCTCAGCTCCAAAACGTCTGGCACGACTTTAGCACTTTTGTCAAGGTGCCTCCTTTTACATCCCAAGAGACGGAAGCTTTATTTCAGCAGATGCGATATCCACTGAATCAAAGGGATGCGGAACTTCTTGTAGAGAAGGTGGAAGGTTTCCCCGTGTTGCTTGAGCAGGTAGGATGCTTTCTCCAAAGAACACCCTCTTATTCGCTAATGGAGTATTTGCAAGAGGTCGAAGAAGGTGAACTGATTTGGGAAAGCAGGGATGGACAACGCTATCCAAAGATGCTCGGAAAGGTGTTTGAAGCTACCTTGAAACGATTAGTGGGTCAAAATAAAGAGACGTTCGCTTTCATTCAATTTTGCACCTATTTAAACCCCGATCGTATTTCCATCCGGCTATTTGACTTTTGGATAAAAAATAGGGGATTAACTCCAAAAAATCGAAGAGAAATTTTGGGGTTGCTGAACGCCTTTCAGCTGCTATCCTATCACCCCACAAGTCAAACGTTTTCGTGCCATCGATTAGTACAATTAGTCCTCCAGCATCTCGATGCGACTGGAGAGGTCTATGACTCTTCTTTTGATTTACTCATCAAATGGGCAAATGGATTTGATTGGCAGGATATGGAAACTTGGGAAAGGGGTGAAGAGTGTGTGCATCATGCCGAAAAGATGCGAAAGACCCCTAGATGGGAAACAGTGGAAAAAGAGAAGAGAAGCGATCTACTTTTAACCATGGGATTCTGGATTTCCCGTGTCAAATGGAATCACAAATATGGACTCGTGCTGCTTGAAGAGGCTCAGGAAAATGCCAGGTCAGTTTTTGGGGAGGAGAGCAAAGAGGTTGCCCGTATTGAAGGTGAAATCGGAGCTTGTCATTCTTATTTGAAAGATAACAAACAGGCCGCATTCTATTTTTCCAAATGTTTAAATACGCGTAGAGCTAAGCTAGGCGAGTTTCATCCGGAAACAGCTAGAAGCTACAGCAATTTGGCTAGCGTTGTCCCCTCTGGCTCCCAGCAGGCACTCGAGCATTCTCAAAAAGCTCTGGAGATTTGGCAAGCATTTCATCAGGGAAATGCTCACGTAGATGTTGCTATAGGGTATCATAATCTCGCACTTTGCCTTAGTCGAAGGAACAGAATTTCATTAGCGATCGACTCTATCAAACAAGGCATCAAAATCTCCGAAGATTACTTTAAGAGACCCCATCCACAAACTGCGCATTCGTATTTCCTGCTGGGAGAGATACTGTCAGATTCATGCGCGCTGCTAGAGGCTTTGGCAGCAACAAAAAAGAGTGTCGACATCTATCAAATCGTCTATGGAAAAACTCACAAAACAGTGGCTGCGGGATATCGCTCTCTAGGATACAAGCATGGTCGTTTACATCAGTATGATCTTGCCATACAAATGTTTGACGAATCGATGAAAATCTATCGAGATCTATATGGCGAAAACTCGTCAGAGAATGCGCTTCTTCTTATCGGACGGGGTCAAATATTTTTCGCTCAAAAAGCGTTCCATGAGGCTTTAGAAATTAGCCAGAAAGCATTGAGAATGTTGCAAGCAATCCATCAGGAGGATCACTACGATTTGGCTATTGCATTTTTTAATGTGGCTGGGATTCTTCGGTCATTAAAAAGATATCAAGAGTCATTAATGCATTTTCAAATTGCTTGGAAAATTGTGCGTCAGGGGCGTGGTGACGAGGATGAATTGACTATTTTAGCCCTCTTCCAAATGGGCTTAACCTTGGGGAAGCTGAGAAGGTACCAGGAATCTCTTTCCCATTTCGTCACAGGTTTTCAAGCTGCTGTTCGAACCGAACATGCTTTGGAAAGAGTCTTCTTTGATTACGTGCATCATTCTTTAGGCGATCAGAGCGATATGGAATCTAGAGCACAAGTCCTGGATGAGCTTTTGCGTTTTTGTAAGGAAAAATGCAAAGAATCCTACTATGGGTCATTGATGGAGTATAAGTCACTGATGGAGAGACTTCAAAAGCCTCATCACGCAACAGAATTAATCACGCGAAACGTTACATTGACCCATCGACGACACAAAAGTGACCCCCTACCAGGCAGGGGCGAACTGCCTGTGGTCATTACGTGGACTAGTTACAGTTACCCGAAGTATCCATAGAGTTAGTTGCAAAAATACCTCTACAGCATATTGAAAAATTGAAGACAAGTTATAAGCGTGCCTTTAGTTCAGTGTGAGGCGCTTGGGTAGACAAAAAAAAGCCCTAAAAATATTCTTGGGGCAATATTTCTCGTTTCACTAAGTCTGATCAGTTTTAGTGATGTATGATCAAAATTCGACAAAATTGGTTCGATTTTCTCTGCTTTTTCTACGTGATCTTTAAAATATCCAAATGCACAAAGCTTTAAAAGTAAATGCATTACATCAGTTAAGATCAAAAATTGATATATGTGTTGAAAAATAATCATATCTTCCCCTATCGTCAGGTTCAGAAAGACTCCTCACAATCAAATGGGGAGCCGCAAACAAAAGGAAAAAATATGATGAACGTTTTGGATTCTGTTCAGGGTTTAAGAATAAACCCAAATACGGAAGGAAGCAGATTGTCCTCCAATCCTTCGC
>JAJFUZ010000265.1 GCA_021372155.1 Parachlamydia sp.
AAAAAGAAGGAACTTTTCGACAGATAGTTGCCGCTGGCATCTTTGAGATAAAAGCTGTCGCCGAATTGGATAATGTTATTGGACGGGGGCAGGGGCTTCTTGGGAGGTATGAGTATGGCATCCTGGCGGGGCTTTTTCAGCGTGATAACAGAGTCAAAGGTTGGAGCGGCAGCGGCACGTTTGCCCATATTCCATTGCGAGGGATTCATGTTTTGCCAGGTCAGGATCGTGGAGATCAGCGAGGTATGGTCAAAGGGGATTGAGGGATTGTTTGAACGCAGGATGGTTCTTTTGGCGATACGTGGAGAGATGAAAAGCGCCGGAACGCGCACGCCATAAGAGTCAAAATGAAATCCTTCGCCGCTCAAGTTGTCGGGTGGAATCGCAGCGGGTGGGGGAACATGGTCAAAGAGCCCGCCATGCTCGTCAAAGGTCACGATCAGCAGCGTCTTGCTCCAGGCCTCGGGGTTGGCGATGAGGCTAGTGTAGATGTTGGCGAGCTGGTTTTCGGCGGTTCTCACATCGCCGGGAGGATGGTAATCATTACCCTGTACCCCGAGCAGGGTGAGCATGTCGACCATCTCTTGCGTTGTTCTAGGCTCTTCTCCCACATGGACTGAGGTGGTCAGCTGGGGTTCAATGAAACTGAAACTCGGCAGCTGACCGTTCCGCGCCATTTCGTGAAAGCTGTCGATTTTGGCATAGTGGCTCGCAAGTTCCGGGATGTTGGCCATGTTGGCGAAGATATTGGGGCTGGTATAGGGGCCTGGAAATATACCTGGGAGCATGTCTGACTGCCAGAAAATCATCCACGAGGTATCTGGAGATAGGTCTGTGAGTCGGTTCCAGATCGTGTCAGCGTAGAATGTGCTTTTTCCCAGTGGGCCATTAACGACCTGGCCTTCCGATGTGCCACAGGCCGCAAAGGCGCGGTTGGGATTGGTCTGAGTGGGGACTGAGGAGAACCACTGGTCGCTGATCGCGTAATGGCGGGCCAGGCCGCAAAGAATAGGGAGCTGTTTTTCCGTATAGGTCTCCATGACGGCGCAAATCGTCTTCTTTTGGCTCAGCCACTCCTCCTCAACCCAGTGCGAGGCGTAGTCTTGGAGAAAGCCTGTCATGACAGGTGTTTTGCCAGTGGGTGAACCAAAGATCTGCAGGATGACATGGGGAAAGGGTTCATAGGGATCAAAAGCGGGGGAATTCAGATAGGGTGATGTTGCGACAGAGGGGATTCCTTTGATGGGAGGGCAGCTGTAAACAGTCTGTCCGGCTGCATTGCGCAAAACATTCGTGTATTGGCTTAAGGTGGACTCGGATAAACCCGTATAGTGGGGATCGGTTCCGGCAGGCAGGAAATGACAGGGAAGGTCTTTGCAGTAAACCCAGGCGAGCAAATTATCGAAGGAGCGGTTTTCGAGCATGAGCACCACGACATGCTCGATGTCGCTTTGCATCAGATTCGCGGGTAGCTGCGGAAAAATAGTAGTCATCAAGACCAGTGTCAGAAGCATGCGAAAACGAGACATTGCTATTTTCTCAGTTGTTTGGTTTAATCCTTGACTTTATCATACTTATTTCGATGAAAGAAGATTATTCTGAACAGGCTATCCGCCAAAATTGCCCCCACTGTGATCGCAAAGGATTTGCCTATGAGTTTCTGCTGGAGGAGACCCCCCATTTCTGCGTCACCTGCGATGCGCATCCTCTGTGCGAAGGGCACGTTCTCATTATCCCTAAAAGGCATACCAGCTGCATCGCCACCTATAAGCCTGAAGAATTTGACGAATTTTTGGACCTCTTTATTCGCATGAGCAACTGGGTTCACAAGCGTTATGGGCATGTGGCTACATTTGAACATGGGATAATAGGTCAGACGGTATTCCATTCGCATGTCCATCTTCTGCCCTTTGCCGGAGAGGCGCTGCAGATCGTACCGGAGGGAATCGACAGGTTGAGGCCGCATTTATTTGTGGAGGAGCTGATCCCGATCTTTCATGCAGAGGGCGGCTACCTTTATTTTTCCCTGGGAAATGACAAGTGGACTGTCGATCCGGCACTTGGGCAGCCACGCTTTTTCCGAGATCGCTTTGCGAAGGCCATGGGAAGAGAGGAGAGGGCCAATTGGAAGGAGACCAGGCAAAATCCCGCCTTGCTTGCCGCAGGCAGAGAGGAAAATCTGCGCTGCTCGAAAAGTTTCGGACTTGAACCGCTAACAGATCAGGAAATCTATGCCCCAGATTGAATTCTCGCGTTCGACATTACGGCCTGTGGAAGCAGTTCCATTGCCTACCCAGATTCCGCTGACTCCTTGGGAGAGCGCCCTCTTCAATACCGTTTGCAAGGCCTATGCCGTCTTCTGGTTCCAGGGAGTTCAAATCATCAAGATTTTAAAGCAAGCACAGTCTTCGGAAAAGGGTTCGACTAAGTTCAATTGGAAATGGCTGAATCCGATTACGCTCTATCGTGGAGTCTCCGTCACGCTTTTGAATGCCCCGCTTTTTGGATTGATGGGGATGGCCAATGATCAGGGGACAAAATATCTGGAGGATCGATTTAAGAGGCCGTTGACACAAAAGGAAAAGGCTTTGATAGCTGTTTCTGCCGCAACTTTTTGTGCAGCTCCCTGGACAACGCTTGATCTGATGATAGTTCAGACGCAATGGCAAAACCGGCATGTCATCCCTCCAAAAATGGATCTAAATGCCCTTGGAAGGCGCATCACTCTCATGGATCTACATGGATTCTCTCAGGATCTTCAGAAGCAGAAAGAGCAGAGGCGGGAAGTGATGGCAAAGAAAATTCCCATCACGCAGATCATTCAAGAAATCTGGCGAACGCAGGGCGTCAAGGGGCTATTGCGCGGCTTTCCCGAGACGCTTTTCAGAGAGGTTCCTTTTGCCACAGCCCTCTTTTGGGCAGGTCCTGAAGTCAAAAAACTGATTCTTCCTAAGCTGCCCAAAGACTGGAATGAGAGCAAAAGGGAAAATACAGCCAAAGTATTGAGCGGAATCGGCGTCGGCGCTGTTGTAACCCTTGCGACCCAGGCGGTCGACGTGACCAAAACGAACAAACAGAAGTTTATCGAGAAACCGGAATTTCGTACAACGCGAAGCACTGTCCAGTACTTATGGAACAAGGGGGCAGAGGATGCTTGGAAGGCCTTTCAAGCTAAGGATAGATCGCACTGGGTTTCGCGCCTGCCCAGTTCCCTCTCAGAGCGGACGATCCAGAATCTCGGGGGTATCGCGGCCATGCATGTGGGCCTCGTGCCCAGAATGGGCGTCCTGATGATTGCCACTATCGCGATCATGCATGCCCGCGAGAATTTTGGCGATGCAGTACAAAGATATAAACGAGGTTCTACTCCAGCCGCGCCAGCCCCTTGATCCTGCTCTTGTCGAACATCCATTTAAAGAAGAGTAGAGATAATCCCAGGAAAATGATGTTGAGGATGAGGCTTGCCTCAGCATATGCGAGAGGAAAAGGAGCACCATTCAGGACCAGGCGCATGCCTTCAAAGACATAGGTTGTCGGAAGGCACCAGGAGATCATTTGCGCCCACTCCGGCAGCGTATCCACGGGATAGAAGACGGCGCTGAAGGGAGCAAAGATGAAGGCGATCATCCAGGCGATCATTTCCATCTGATGGCCCCAGTAGATAATCACTCCCGAAGCTAAAAAGCCAAGAGTCCATCCAAACATTAGCAACAGGGCCGCAAAGGGGAGAAAGGCCCATCCGACGGCGAAGATGTTCAGGGCGTAGAGAAGATAGACCATCAAGGCGCCAAAGGCAATGGTGATGGCAAGCTTACAGATGCAGAGCAGCAGGACGCCGGCGATCCATTCGGAGATCTTCAAGGGAGTGGAAAAGAGGTTGACGAGGTTGCGGGTCCAGAATTCCTGCAGCAGGTTGACAGAGATGTCGATCGAACCGCGCCAGGCGACTTGCCAGAAAATGAGCGCTGTCATCAGGATGAGGGGAAGATCGGGCACATGACTCTGTTTCTGGATCCAGATGGAAGTCAATCCCCAGAGCAGGATATCGACGAGTGGCCAGTAAAAGAGGTCGGAGAGCTGATGAAGCCCTTTGACCATATTGTAGTAGTAGCGGAAAAAGATCCCTTTAACCCTGCTTAAACTTATCATGTTTTCTTCGCAATTTGAAGGAAGAAGTCTTCCAGGGAAGGCTCTTCGATTTTAATGCTGGCATAGCTGACTTTAGCTTCGCTCAGCGCGTTTAAAAATTCGGGGATTTTATCCTCAGACAGGGCAATTTCGATCAGACGATGGTCGATGGTATAGCGCAAGCCCTCTTTCTGGGCAATGGCTGCAGTTCTTTTAAGGCCGTCGACGATGACCAGGCGGATACTGAATTTGGAAACGCTCTTGGCAAGTCTCTCAGGTGTATCGTCGGCAATAATTTTGCCCGACTTGAGAAAGATGGTGCGGTCGCAGATCTCCATAACCTCCTGCATCTTGTGGGAAGTGAAGAGGACCGAGACCCCTTTTTTCTCTCTCTGTTCCAGGATAAAGGAGCAGATGTCGTTGGCGATGTCGGGATCGAGGGAAGCAGTCGGTTCATCCAGGAGCACAACCTTGGGCTGAATGAAAAAGGCCTTGACGAGCATCAGACGGGTCACCTGTCCAGCGGAAAGGGAGGAGACACGGTTGTTGCGTTTGTCCAGGATGCCGAACCTCTCCAACAGGGGATCGTAATAGCTTGCGCTCTCTTTACTGTTATAGCCGTAAAGATAGCCGAACACCTCGAGGTTTTCCGCAAGCGACAAGGTGAAGGGAAGGCTCGTGAAGGTGCTGGCAAAGGAGACGTGTCTCAGGATGTCGGAGCGGTGGAGTGCGAAATCCCTGCCAAAGTAGCTGATCGAGCCTGCCGTAGGAGTGAGAGTGCCCAGCAGCATCTGGATGGTCGTTGTCTTGCCAGAGCCATTGGGTCCCAGGAGACCCAAAATTTCCCCCTCTTTCAAATCAAAGGAGATGTCATCAATAGCGACAAAGGGAGTTTTTCGTGGGTAATCTTTTCTTAAGTTTGTTGTTGAAAGAATAGAAGGCATAAAATGAATTTTACAAATAGTAAACTATTTGCGCAAGAAAATAACCCTGTCTGCATGATCTAGCGTTGCTGAATGTAGGAAAGAAATATTTCGCTGCTTTTCTGCAATCGCATGTTCTTTGGATAAACGGCGCATATCGGGAAGTTTTTTGCCTGAGGAGGTAGCGCGAGGGTTAAAAAACTAACTTTGGAATTCGAATTTTCTTGAAATAGGTCATTTTTTGACCTATACTGAACGTATGATAGAAGAAGCAGGTTGGACGGTAGATCACGTAAGCCAAGCAAAAAGAGCCTTAAAATACATCTCGAACTATCTTTCTGCTGATGCGCGCAAATCATATGCGTTGTTGCTCGGAGAACTTAGAAACTTAGGACCGCATCGTCACACTTGGCCCAATTTCAGTAAGATATCAGGGAGTGGAGATAGCTATCATTGTCATATCGAGAAGGGGCGACCTACTTATGTAGCTTGCTGGAGAGTTGATAAAAAGAGAAAAATTATCGAGGTTTATTATGTTGGGACACACGAAAAAGCGCCATACTAAAACGGGATCGCGCAGAAAGACTGCCCATCGCCAGCATACTGAAAAGCCGATGTCCTACGATGAAGCAATGGATATCCTTCTTGCAGGTGAAGCTCAAGGCGCTGTCATGTTGCGCGGGTTGCGCAATCGTGAAGGAATCACTCAAGCGGAAATGGGCAAGCTGCTTGGCATTGAGCAAACGAATATTTCTAAGATGGAACGAGGGATTCGTCCTATTGGCAAGAACATGGCGATGCGCCTCGCCCAAATATTCAAGACCGATTATCGCCTGTTTCTCTAATCAACCACCTGAGGGATCTGAGGGACAAGTTGTGTCAGGTCGGGCTTTTTAAAGCCTGTAGGAAAATCGTTGTCCAGCGCTGGTGGCCAAGTTTGGTTGCGGCCGAAAAAGAGCACCTCGCCGCGCACGATCAGGTTGCCATCCTCGATCCAAATTTCCGTATCGTACACCTTGCCTTCCTGTGGATCGACGATCTTACCATCTTTGTAGCGGTCGCCCTCTTTCTGGACGTCGTAGATGATGTCGAGACCGGAGTAATAAGGGTTGCCGACAACGCCGGGAGCCTTCTCTTTTGGGGTGTAAATGGTGTCCAGTATCTGGCCATTTTCATTATAGGTGGCGATTATGCGTCCGTAGTACTTGCCCTGATATTCATAGATAGCGACGATGCTTTGCGGCTTCGAAGTATGTTCGTCGACCGATTTCCAGAAGCCGACAATATCCTGTGCGGCAAGCGGGCTGCAGATGGTCAGCAAAATGAGGATCAGGATTTTCATGGCGTCACTCCTATTTATTCCTTTCTTTAATTTGTTAGCCGGAAAATGTCAAGTTCCTCGATTTCACTGTATTTTTATTAAGCAATAAGATATAATTTTATAAACTATGCAAAATCAACTTACATTTCAAGAATTAGGCTTATCCGACGCGCTGTTGCGTGCCGTGGCTTCAAAAGGTTATCTCGAACCGACGGCGATCCAGCAGCAGGCTATTCCGGCTATTCTGGCTGGGCAGGATCTTCTGGCAGGCTCTCAGACTGGCACTGGAAAAACCGCTGGCTTTACGCTACCCATGTTGCAGAAGCTGGGGGCCCGCCCTGTCTCGGGAAGACCCTCTGTCAGGGCCTTGATCCTGACACCGACGCGCGAACTTGCCGCTCAGGTGGGTGAGAGTGTCACCACTTATGGCAAAAATATGCCTTTGCGATCGGCAATCGTGTTTGGAGGCGTGAGCTTCCACAACCAGGCAAAAATCCTTCGCAGCGGCGTCGATATTCTCGTGGCGACTCCTGGACGACTTCTGGACCATGTGTCGCAGGGAACCGTCGATTTGTCCAAAGTAGAAATCCTTGTCCTGGATGAGGCTGACCGCATGCTGGACATGGGATTTATCCACGACATGCGCAAAATCATCGCCCTTCTGCCCACTAAGCGCCAGAACCTCCTTTTTTCGGCCACCTTTTCCGATGAGATCAGAGAGCTTGCCAAAGGGTTGTTGAAAGCCCCGCTTGAGATCCAAGTCGCCAGGAAAAACGCCCCTGCAGACAAAATTGAGCAAATCGTTTATCCCGTTGACAATGGCCGCAAGCGCGCCTTGCTGTCTCACTTAATCACGTCCGAGAATTGGCGCCAGGTGCTGGTCTTTACGCGCACGAAGCATGGTGCCAACCGACTTTCGGAGCAGCTGGGGAAAGATGGCGTCACATCAGCGGCGATCCATGGCAATAAAAGCCAGTCGGCCCGGACGAAAGCGCTTGCTGATTTTAAGAGAGGAGAGGTCAGGGTTTTAGTTGCGACGGATATCGCTGCAAGGGGATTGGATATCGACCAGCTTCCTCATGTGGTCAACTATGAATTGCCGCAGGTTCCCGAAGACTATGTCCACCGCATTGGGCGCACAGGCCGCGCAGGAAAGGAGGGAAAGGCTGTCTCCCTCGTCTGCATCGATGAGCACAAGCTGCTGAAAGATATCCAGAGACTGCTCAAATGGGACATTCCCTCTGTTGTCATTCCGGGATATGAACCCGATCCAAAGATCAAAGCAGAACCCATCTTGAATGGTCGCCGGCAGTCTGTTGGCGGAAATAAAAATTGGGGAAATAAAAATGGGACTCGCCCCTCGCGTCATCCTAACCAGAAGGGGAGTCCCACACAATCTAGAGTGTGACACCGTTATTCACCCAAGGGTTCATCAATGCGATGTTCCTGCTTAATGTGACGTTTCTCGTGCTTTTTGGCCAGGCGTTCTTTAAGAGACATCGTCGGTTTCTTCTTGGATTCCTTGCGGTGCTTTGATTCCTTAACCATAAATCCTCCTGTGGTAAGTGACAAAACAGCCCGAAATCAAACTTTCAGACCGTTTGATTTCTAATTTCACTTTATCAAGTTTAATTTTAGGTGTCAACCCCGGTGGGAATATCTTTGCTTGGAATCCTTTTAGTTAATATAATTAATTCTCTTAATTGGGGGGTAATCATGCGTTTGACAACTTCGCTTTTATGTCTATTTCTTTCGATTTCGAGTTTAGGACATTCCAAGCAGTATACGATCGAGCAGTTCCTCGATACCAAATCTTACGGAGTAGCTTGTTTTACTTCCGACAGCAGAGAAATTCTGCTTAGCAGCAATGAGAGTGGGGTAATTAATGTCTACGCCCTTCAGATTGCTTCTGGAAAACAGACGCAGCTGACCCATTCCCAGAGTCAGGCAGTCCACCTGCTGTCAGATATTCCAGGCGATGTTGACCATTTTCTCTGCACCAGCGATCAGGACGGTAACGAGCTCTACCACATTTACCGAGGCAACAGAAAAGGAAAGCTGCATGATCTGACCCCGCAAAATAATGCGACAGCCTCTTTCCATAGCTGGAGCCACGATTTCAAGAGCTTTTTCTATAAAAGCAACGCCCGCGATCCCCGCTACATGGATCTTTATGAAATGGATATAGCGACCTGGACCTCAAAAATGGTCTATCAAAACGAAGGGGGATTCGAGGTAGACGCGATTTCCCGCGACAAACGATTCTTTGCCATCAGCAAAATCAGGACTTCGAATGATTCGGACCTTTATCTGTACGATCGCACGGCGAAAACTCTGAAGCATTTGACGCCGCATCGGGGAGATGTCCAGTATTCCCCTGCATCTTTTAGTCCTGATTCCAAAATCCTCTATTACACCACTGATGAAAACAGCGATTTCACCTATCTCAAGCGCTACGACACCAAATCTGGAAATGTTGAGACTGCCGAAACCCATAATTGGGATATCGTGAGCTGCTTTTTTTCCCACAGTGGGCGTTATCGCGTGATCCTGCTCAATGAGGACAGCACCACGGTTGCACGTGTTTATGATCTGAAGAAAGGCGTGGAGCTCAAGCTTCCGAAGATTGGAGAGATTAGTGGGGTGAAGATTTCTGATGACGATAAGCACATGCTGCTTCGAGTGGAAGGCGACCGGTCTCCTGAAAATCTCTATTTTTATCATCCGGCAAGCAGGCATTCGCGTCAGTTGACCCATTCCTTAAATCCCGAGATTAACCCCAGGGATCTTTCCGACGGGGAGGTGGTGCGCTACGCCTCTTACGATGGTCTGAAAATCCCCGCGCTTCTCTATAAGGCGCATGGCCTCAAACCTGATGAAAAGGCGCCCGCCCTGATTTGGGTGCATGGTGGGCCGGGAGGACAGTCGACAAAAGGCTATCACTATCTCATTCAGTACCTGGCAAACCACGGCTACACCGTCGTGGCGGTCAATAATCGCGGCAGCAGCGGCTACGGAAAGAGCTTCTTCAAAGCGGCTGATCTTAAGCATGGCGAAGCCGATCTGGACGATTGCATCTGGGCCAAAAAATATCTGATCTCCACAGGTTTTGTGGATCCAGAAAGGATCGGCATCATTGGAGGAAGCTACGGCGGGTATATGACGCTTGCGGCGCTGGCCTTCCGCCCCCAGGAAATGGCTGTGGGGGTCGATATCTTTGGCGTCTCCAACTGGATCCGCACACTCAAAAGCATTCCACCCTGGTGGGAAGCCGGAAGGGAGGCGCTCTACAAAAAGATCGGCAACCCCGACACGCAGGCCGATTATCTGGAGAGCATTTCGCCCCTTTTCCATGCCCATAAGATCGTCAAACCTCTTCTCGTGATCCAGGGTGCCAATGATCCGCGGGTTCTCAAGGTGGAGTCAGACGAAATTGTCGATGCCGTGCGAAAGAATGGCGTTCCGACGGAATATCTCGTCATCGATGACGAAGGACATGGATTTGGCAAAAAGAAAAATGCCATCGCCGTCGGCAAGACCATTCTGGACTTTCTGGACAAGCATTTGAAATAAATAAGGCATCATGCCAGGATGCGGGAAAGGAGTCCCGCTATGTATCGTGCCGCCTGTTTCATGATGCTTACATGCTTTTCACTCACTGCTGAAGAGGCTGGACGCTGCTCGATCAAGACGACCTCGGACCAATATGGTTACAGCACCGATTATCTCTACAATCCTGCGACAGAGGAGACCTGCCCGATTCCCATCAATCCGGCGCATTCAATCGCTCGCCAGAAACTGGCCACTCTTAATGTGCCCAAAAGACAGCTGACACTGGAAGATGGCAGTCGTTGGACTGTTCCCGAAGCTTTCATCGACATAGCAGCTGAATGGAAGGAGGGCGATCTTGTCGTGTTATCTCATCCGCAAAGCTATGACGGGAGCTCCTTCAATCTCAACCTCTGGCAATCCAATCAAGGGATTCGCGTAGAGGTCGTGGAAGATCCCCAATTCCTAAGCAAAACATTTTACTTCAAGCGACTGGTGCGCTGTTCGGATGCCAACGCGCACAAAATCTACCTGAACGATGAAACTGCCTGGGATTACGATCCCGATTTCTCCTTTCAGCCCATTTTTGCTGCTGTGCCCAAGGATGCGCCAGTTTCTTATGCGATCAACACGGGTCCTGATGCTCTCCGACGGCCCATCCTGCTCGTCTCATTCAGCGGCTTTCCTCCCGACCGCATTGCAGTTAGATCGACCGATCCTTAACTGGCTCGACAAAATATTTGGTAGAGTGACATCATGAAATCAACAGGAAGGATGCATATGAAAGGATATTGTTAACATCGAAAAAATCTCTCTCGAGAATGAAAATTTCCGAAAAGTTTTGTATACGGCTAAAAATTGCCAGCTTGTTGTGATGAGTTTGAAACCTGGCGAAGACATTGGGGAAGAAGTGCACCAGCTTGATCAGTTTTTCCGGTGCGAGTCGGGAAAAGGAAAAGCTGTTTTGGATGGCATCTCTCATACTTTTGGCGATGGTTTTGCTATTATCGTTCCCGCCGGAACCAAGCATAATATCATCAATATTTCCCAGGATAAGCCGCTCAAACTTTATACCGTTTATTCTCCTCCGAATCATCGCGATGCTGTTGTTGCATCAACCAAAGCTCAGGCTGAAGAAAATGAAGAACATTATGATGGAATCACAACGGAGGAGAAGTAATCTCAATAGAGGTATCCCCAGGCGAAGGAAAAAGAATCCATGCACTTCTTTGAGGCGAATTTTCCTCCTCCCACTTCAGTTGGCATCACTCCTGACATCCGATTGCGAAATCCGTGCGCATAGCTAAAGAAAAAATCGTGTTTGCAATAGGTGAAGTTTGCTCCAAAAGCTAAGATATCGTAGATGGTAAGAAGGCGATAGCTGTGTGAAATGATGATGGAGGTTTTTCGCGGCAATTTAATCCGGTGTGAAAAGCCCGCGCCAACGGATAAGAGGGAATTGACTTTATAGCCAATCCCAGCATTAATAAAAGTTGCATCTTGAAGACCCGCTCCAGGTGATTTATTTGAGCCTCTTTTGTTCAGATTCAAAGTTCCCTCAGACAAAAGATTGTTATTTGCATTGGGCAAATTGCCAAGATTTGACCAGAGCACTTCCAAGCGGCCGGCCACTCTTTCGGTAAAGCGGTACGTAAACCCTGCTCCGATGGTTTCAGGGATATAGTTTTTGGCGTGGTGAGGCTCAAACCCACGATACTTCCTGAATTTTCCCACATAGCTTTTCTTCACAAACGCGAGCCCAAAGGTGAGCGATGGGTGGATCACCCATCTCCATCCCAAACTGATTCCGACTCCGCTTGAGTGGTCCATTCCCTTATTTGTGACATGCCCTGGCGAGACCGATTTCAAAGGATTATCCGAGTTTTGAAAGCCGTTGCGGCGGTGCGATAAATAAAAATAATCTACTGAAAAGCCGATCGAATGATGCGGATTGAGTTTAAATGAAAAGATGGAAGAAACAACCTCAACCTTATCTTCTACTAGAATGGGAGTTGTTCCTGCTAGGGGAATCGCTTTTTTTGTGCGCAATTTCAAATATCCCGGCGTTGTATAGAATGCAAGAGTGAATGAACTGTCGAAGCATTTGAGCTTGAAGCGTTTATGAATGGCTAGATCTGCCGTGGCTAAAATTCTGGTTCTGTAGGATAAATCTAATTTTCCTGGTGGAAAAAGGGGGTTATTATCGCGGTTGTCCAGCGATGATTTTTGGTGCACCACGAAAGCTCCGATATCAAAGCGATCTTCGATCCAGACAGCGTTTGCCGGGTTCACCACTCCAGCAAATGCATTTAGCCCTCCAGAAATGGCATTCGGTCGGCCACCCGCAAGCAATCCATAGGCACTCCCACTGATTAGATTGAGAGCGAAAAGTAATTTTAGCGTGCAGCGAGCGAACGAACGTGTCATGCGTAGTTGTAGGTTGGATGATAGTAGGCGAATGAGTCGGTAGCTGGGTGGACTCGATTGCCTTGATCGTCATATCCTTCTCGGCCTGAGATATCGACGAGAGAGGCCTTAAACTTGTCATAAGAGGTGACATAGACCTTTTGATCCTTTGGTTGGGGTCCAGAGGAATCGCGAGGATCGACAAAATAAACGACTTTAGTATCCAGATTGACCCCCACCACAACAACAGAGTGATATTCCCGCTCATTATCTTTGGGAGTATTGGGTTTCCATCCAAAAATCGTCCTTCCAGCAATGGCGGTGGTTAGTTCGAAGGAAGGATTCAGATAGAAACCCTGTCCATGGCGTCCATAGAACATCAAGGGGCCATGTTTTTTCAACTCCTGAAATAGCTCGTTGAGACTTTGGCCAGGATGCCAGGTGGATCCGACAAACCCAAGCTGGATGTTTAAGGTAATGCGCAACATCCAGTCGCAGAACCAGAGGCCTTCCCTTACATCGAGATCCTTCCAGGGTTTGGGATAAGGTTTCGTTTCCGTATACCACTGTTGCAGGTTTTTGCCGCTTAAAGCTACGACGAGTGGTTCAATAATGCCCACGCGCCCTTTTAAGTAGGAGATCTGGACAAATTTGAAGAGATCTTCCACATCCTTCTGCGCACAAAATTCTTGCAAAAGCTCCAGGCATTTTGGCGCGCGGATAGAGTCAATCAATTGTTGCACTTGTTCTTTGTTGAAGTTTGAAACGTTGCACATTCGCGCAAGAGTGCGCACAACCTGAGACTGCAAGTCGAATTTTTCATCTAATTTTGTATGCATCTTTCGGATGGCTGAAATTTTAACCTCTGCGGCCCGCATGGGATGATTGGGAGAGGATTTTCCACATCGCGGACGCAGGAAATTCATGGCATAGTACCAGCATGTAGCCCCCTTTTGCGCGGCCTGGGGAACGCGTTCGCGCGGTTTATTCGGGTCATAGGGCTGTTTGGGGTTTGGCTTGCCCGGAGGTGGCGGACAAAAAATAAGGCGATCTGTATTTTCTGTTAGTATCATGGGTTGTCTCCTTATATTGTGAGTTGCATGCCATCGTGCCCCAGAAGGACCTGCACGCCGTTTTGTTTTCCTAATTCTTCTAGTTTCTTTTGAGCACTGGAGGTGTCTTTGTAGAACCAGGAGCCAAAATGAACAAAGAGAATGACGGAAGTATGCGCCTTAAAAAGGTCGATCAGATTGGGGATACCGTTGTGGCCGTAGAGTGTTTGGGTCTCTTTATCTTTTCTGACCATGCCGCCTTTGCGCAGGAAACTGCCATCCGTAATGACCAGCGAGATTGATCTTAAGGGATCGAGATATTGCTTGTCGATCCAGACAAGGTCGCCTGTGTACAGGAGCGAGACCTTCCCTTTTTGGATCAGATAGGCTTGCGATTTGACCAGCTTGCTGTGATGGGTAGGAATGGGGGTAATGGTATAGGACGCGAGCTTGATCGGTTGATCCAAGAGCTGAACAGCATTCTGAATGAGCACATGCTTGGGAGTTTCGGGCGCGTAGATAGGGGCTGCAGTGGGAGGCATCTCCTCCGCTTTCCAGCGCACAAAGTAGGCGTGATCGGGATGCAGATGGGTCAGCAGAATCCACTTAGGCTTTGTCTCGAGGAACTCCTTTTCTCCTAAATCGAGGAGCAGCTGGTCATCGATGAGGAGACCGCTGTGTTTTTCATGGCGAGGGAGTGACTCTTTGATTTCACCTCGGGTCCCCAGGATGGCAATCTTCATTTGGTGATTTTCCAACAGCGGTGGATTTTGGGATCGTGAAAGTCCAGGGGGATGGTCTTGGTGGAAATATCGACTATGGCGTGGGATCCAAATGGGGCTGCATTGAATTTAAAGCTGCGCGAATTGGTGCTGAAAAAGAGGGTACCACCAACTGTTAAAAGCTTTAAACAACTTAAAATCAATTGGATGTAATCAATTTGAATATCAAAAAGCTGATCCATCTTTTTGGAACGCGAAATGGTGGGAGGATCGATCACGATGAGGTCATAAGACGCGCGCTCCTCTTCTAAGAATTTCAGGCAGTCAGCCCGAATGATTTCATGGGCTTTGGGGGATAAGCCATTCAGATTAAAATTATCGCGGGCCCAGGCGCAGTAGGTGTTGGACATATCGATGCTCTTGGTGAAGGCGGCGCCGGCCATGGCCGCCTGGACGCTGAAGGAGCCGGTGTAGGCAAAGAGGTTGAGAAGTCGCTTGCCTTTTGCCTGGGAGGCCACCAGCTGGCGCGTCTCTCTGTGGTCAAGAAAGAGACCCGTGTCGAGATAGTCGACGAGATTGACCCAGAATTTAACGCCATACTCCGTAACGGTAAAAAACTCCTGCGATTCGTCCCGCTTCTCATACTGGCGCGTCTCCTTGCTCCTGGCGCGTGTGCGCCAGTAGACAGGTGCGGTTCCAAAGACTGTGGTCAATGCGCGCTCGACTTCAGAAGAGAGTCCAGGAGGCGGTTCACTGGAATCGGAACCTTTGGCAAAATACTGCACACAAAACCGGCCGGCGTAAAAGTCGATCGCCAGGGGATACTGCCGGATCTCGCGGTCATAGATGCGGAAGGCATCTGTCTCCGTTCTCTTGGCCCATTTCTTGACGTGGCGGTAGTTATTGCGAATGCGATTTGCCAGGGGCGAGCTTTTATCCTCTCCATCGGCAATGGCGGGCAGTGAAATCATGCTTTTAATTATGAAGAGAGGGGAATTAAAAGGCTAGGAGTTCGAGCGTGTTCTCTTGCTTAGTTTCAATTAACATGTATTAATTTATGCGCATAGTTTATTATAAGGATATGGGGATAAGTTCCTTCCTATCAAGGTAAGGAGGTAGTGTATGACTCAGAAAATCTTCACTATTTTAGGAGCCACTGGCCACATCGGCCATGTCATTGCCGAAGACCTGTTGAAAAGAGGCCATATCGTTCGTGCTGTTGGGCGCGACAAACGCAAATTGCATCAATTGGAGAGCAAAGGGGCACTGCCCGTTGTCCTGAATCTAGATGACAGCGATGCTCTCGCGGAGGCCTTTCGCGATACGTGGGCCGTTTTTACGATGATTCCTCCCGGCGAACAGGAAGAAGATATGCAGCTTTTTCAGGAAAGGGTAGGGGATGCTATTGTCAAAGCGATCCAAAAAGCAAACGTCAAGCGGGTCGTCAACTTGAGCAGCGTGGGCGCAGAACTTGCAGAGGGTTCTGGTCCGATCATGGGGCTTCGCAGACTAGAGCAGAAACTGAATGCTCTTCAGAATTTCGACTGCCTGGTGCACTTACGACCCAATTATTTTATGGAAAACCTCTACGCATTTCTGCCGATGATCCAGCAGGGGGTCATCAAAGCGCCTCTTCCGGGTGATCTCAAGATGCCGATGGTGGCATCGCGCGACATTGGCTGGAAGGCAGCTGACTTTCTCGACAATTCGCTGCCCAAACTGCGTCTTACTTTCGACTTTGTAGGGCCTAAAGAAATCTCGCTTAAAGAGGTGACGGCGCTCTTTGGCCAAGCCTTCGACTATCCCGACCTGCGCTACCAGCAGATCTCCTTTGATGAGGAGAAAAAGATGCTCATGGCCAATGGATTGAGTGCTAAAAAAGCTGACCTGATGATCGAGCTGGAAAGGGCTTTTGCCGATGGTCGTCTCAAAACGACGCAGGAGATGAGCCGGACGCATATCGGGACAACGACGCTGGAGACCTTTATCGAAATGATCGCCCATCGCACACTTGCTAAAACGGCTTAGGACAGAAACCCAAACTATTCCACTAGAAGATGATCCGTTAAGGCTGAAAAAAAATCAGGAGACCAGATCTCGAGCCGCTCAGGATCTGAAATAAAGGTACGCATGTCTGCTTTGGCACTTGCCCAATCAACACTCTTAATTTTTTCATGAAGTAAGTCTATGACGCGCTTTCGATCCAGAGATTCGTTGGGCTTGAGATTTTTTGCCTGTCGCATGCAAGATTCCAGATAAGTTAGGCTCAGAGGAATTTTATTTTGGATATACCAGATCATGTCATACCAGTCGCGGCCCTTGACTCTTCCTTTCCAGGCTCGGTATAAAGCTGCATGCATTTTGCCAGCAAACAGATCGCTTTGGTGTAATGTCAAAACATAAAATGACATGGGGTTGAGCACGAGGCGATTCTGCACTCGAAAGTGCGGGGGAGGGTCGATATCAACTTCCAGTTTAATCTGTATTTTGTCGTTGTGATTGATCGATTTGCTTTTCTTCTCATCTCCAATGGCAAGGTAGAGTTGTATCGTATTCATTTTCATGAAGGCTGATAGAATGCCTGTTTCGATTGTTTTGTTCTTTTGAATGACCTCCATTTCAAAACCTAATGAGGCAAGCTCTCTCTTCATTCCATCTAAAAAGGGTTTAAAATCAAATTCAGGATTGGGCTGGAGCAGGGTAAAATCGAGGTCTTCGCTGAATCGATCTAATCCGTAAAGAATCCTCAGTGCCGTCCCGCCATAGAAAGCAGCTTTTTCGAAAAGGCCATGCCTTTCCAGGCCCAATAGAGCAGCCTGCTGCAACACTTCACGCACCTTTGTCTGCTCTTGTATTTTTGAATTCTGGTAGTGATTGATCATACTTGAGATATTTGACTTCGTCATAAGAGCCCGATCGTGTTTAGCAGGTTGTTGACTGCTTGAGAGCGGTAACACTCTGCAATTTCAGACAGCAGCTTTTTGTCCAGGTTTTTTAGTTGATCTGTTTCCATTCTCCTACCCTCCAGAAGGTCTAGCAGCAGCTCTTTGCTGGTCAGGTTTTTGCTTTTCATCTGCACAAGATCTGCCAGAGCTTTTTCCGGAGTTGCGATTAAAAAATTTCCCGCTGCATTTTGCTTCTGATCGATCCCCACAGCATAACGGGAATGGCTTAAATAAGTGTATTCAAACGTTCCCAGGGGTGTCTTGTAGGTTTTTGATCTGGTGGCGGAGGCACTTGTAACCACATAGACTCCTTCGGGAATCATTCCATAGTATGAAAGCGCCCATTCGAAACTGAGATAGGACGGTCCGTACAAGAGATTGGCAATTTGTTCATAGGGAACGGGAGACTTTTCAATTTTCTCGGCGATGACAAAAAAGCCGTTTTTCAAGCGAATCAAGTCGCCTTTCAAGCACAGTCTTGAAACAAAATCATGAGGATTGGTGTAGTCGGTAAGCAAAGGTAACAGGTTTTGAGCTTCTATATAAGCTGTCTCAGCAAATCGTAACATTTCGTGCATAGCGCCTCCTCTTTAGATCTTACCAGAAACTCCAATTTATTTGGATAAATTAGTTAAAAAAGATTAAAATCTAGCCAGAAACTCCAAAAATATTGGAGTTTCTGGCTAATCTGGCTGAGCCTGGCGGTAGGTTTCGCGCTTGACGCCGATGATGGAGCTGGTCCCTTCGCGCTGATAAGCGACAGAAGGGGTGATGGCAAAGCAATTCAGGCCAACATGCAGCTTTGCCATAGCTCCGTCGACGGGAGGGACGCTCAGGACATGAGGATCGTCAATCTTTTCCAGATGCTCGATGACAGCCTCATAACAGGGAGCATTGACTGCATAGGCATTCATGAGAATGGCGTATGTCAATTTAACCAGATGGGGTGAAAAGGGTTCTGGATCTGTTCTAGACCAGGCCATCAGGTAAAGCATATCCCAATCAAGTGGAAGCTCTTCCATAGCTTTGCGGAATAGCCTTCCCAAACCTGCAAGAGAGGCGGAACGCCTGTCTTCGCTGACGATGCCAAAGCCGTTGTCATCCTCTAAAATCAAAACGCTGCTATTACTTTTTAGCCTCTGCAGGGCATCCGAGAGGTCGTCGAGGCTTCCACCCTGATGCTGCAGACGGGCAAGATCCAGCTTTGCCAGATCATAGAGCTTTTTTACCTTTTTAATCACACCCAGATGGCTGAGGTAGCAACCTGTTTCGGCTTGTCGCTGGTGGTCAAAGGCCTCTCTTCCTTCTTCAGTCGAAAGGTCAAGGCGCGCCCAGTTGCGGTCCATTTTTCTCCAGAGCGCCTCTGAGACCTCTTTGCGGCCATCGACGGCCGAAAAAATCTCAAATTCCTGGACACCGACCTCTGCAAGGGATTGCCGGACCTTTTCCAGGCGGTCGGTGGCGCTGGGCAGGTTGATGACATAGATCGATCCAAAGTATTCGCCCAGCATCCAGTCGCGATCCATTTCGGCATAGCTAAGATCTTGCAACTGCTTTAAGGCGTTAACCTGATGGTCGATGTGACAATGATGTTCGACTAAAGGCATGCTAATATTCAATCAACTGGCGTAAACGTTCTATTCAGCCACTCAAACGCTTCAGCTTGATGAGTATGTTCGTGCAGCTCGGACTGAAAATCATAGTAAGTCATCCGTACTTGAGCATGGCGAAGGAGCCAATCCAGGGCGTCATATTGACGGTTAAGAAAAGCACCTATCAACGCCCGATCATTTATTTTTGTCCCTCTATCGTACAACCATTTGATCACATCGAGTCTGCCTTCACGTGCGGGACCACTGTAGACTATATCTTTAAATTGAGCTTGGTTTTCTGAAAGCCACTGCACCATCTCTAAACTGCCATGTTCAGCGGCAGCATTGACAACTTCTGATGTCAACCCGCCACCCATTTCGCGCTTATAGGCCCGCAATGCTGGCAAGTTGTTATTTAAGGTTGCCATGTAGCCATCCATGCTATAAGCGGGAGCATCCATGCATCGATCGATTTTGGTTTGAGGAGCGCCATGCTGAATGGTCCAATCTTTGATCTCTTGGGAATAAGCAACCTCCACGACCTGAGGAGTCCAAGGGCATCCGTAATCGCGCAACCATTTGAGAGCCTTGAATTGACCTTGACTAGCCGCACTGGAGCAAGCAGTCCCCCAGGGAGCCCCTTTCTCTCTTGCCCACTTCATCATCTCAATGTTGCCAATTTGAGCGGCATACGGAATAATATCGTCACTTAAATGGTGTCCTTGTCTAACAGCGTCCTTGAGTTGATCAAGGTCGTTCGTTAGTGCAGCGTGATAAGCAGATTCAAAACTCCCATATGTGTATTTAGGAGTATCGAGATCGCCAAGTTTCGTGCGGATCCATTCCAGCGCTCTTTGACGATTGTTGATTAAAAGAGGGGAGTTTTGCAGAATATGTCGGTTTAATACAGCCCCATTTTCCACAGCCCATTGAAGAAGCTCGAAATGTCCATTGTGGATAGCCGCTATGCAAGTTTGATCATCCCAGGGACATCCCACTTGCCTAAGCCATGCCAGGACGGGTATATGTCCCCCGGCAGCAGCGGCTGCACACACTTCGTTATCAAAGGCGAAACCTTTCGCTTTTGCCCATTGTAAGAGGTCAAGACGGCCAACCGCGGCTGCCAACTTGCAAAAATTGGCTTCGGCTCTGTAATTTGCGCCGAGCAATTGAAAAACAGTCGTCAAATCCAATTTCGCAGCGGTAGCGGCCATTTTTCCAATCTTCGCCTTTTGCTGAGGATTCAGCTGAGTTACCCTGCCATTATCAAGATGCAGGATAAGCTCCCGCTCATCGGGCTGAAAGATGGCATCAAGGGCATTGATTTCCTTTTTTGTAAGATGCGGGTCAACTGGCAAAGGGGCCGCTGAAGAAGAAGTAGGTGAGATTAAACTGGGTGGTTGCATAATTTATCCTTTTTTATAAATTAATTGAATTCTTACATGTACTGTTATTAAAGTCAATTCAGAAAATTGTACATCCATTGTCAGCAAACGATCTTATTTCACTTTCTTTTCGCGCTAGGTAATTTAACTTGCAATTCCAGCGCTTTGACGCGATCGCGAAGCGAGCTGTTTTCATTTGTCAACTGAGCTACTTGGGCATAATGCATCACCCCATTTGTCGTCGCTTCAGATCTAAGCGCGTTGATTTGGTCTAGCAGATGCTGTTTTTTCTGTTGGAAGATCTCTTCTTCTTGCTTCAAGCACTCTTCAAACCGTCTCTGTTTTGCTGTTTGAGCGATGATATCTTTTTCCTGAGCATCTCGATCTTCACGCAAACTACGCGATCTTTTCCTTAAGTGGACGATCTCATCATCTTTTTCGCTGACGATTCGATTCAATTGATCAACTCTGACTTGCAACTCCTTTTTTTCTTCCGCAAATCGGCAAACCTTGCTTCTTAATGCAGTCACCATTTTCTCGGCTTCCGCAAAGCGCATGCCAATCTGGTATGCACAGCTTTCGGAAGCTACCAGCTTTTCCTGACAATTGGCGACCTTATCCTCTAACACCAGATTTCTGTGGGTAAGTCTTCTTCTTGAGAGGCGGCAATATTCTTCCCATAGTTGGGCTCGGTCCTGATAGTGTCTCTCCGGAGTTTTTCCGAGAAGTTCAACAACATCCCTGGATCTTTTTGTGCATTCTGTAAATTCTTTTTCGGACAGTTTACAATATTTGCGGCGGCCGATCTGGGAAGAGTGCGATTCGCTCGCAATCATAATTGGCGGCCGATTGCCTTTTGTGATGCTGGGAGTAAGAGTCATTTTTTCTCCTGAATGGAAATTAACGTAGAATTATACGAGTTCTTCAATCATGGAACAATCGAATTCTTATTAATATGTCACGCATTGTCAATGAAGCTATCCAACTAAAATCGATGGAGTAGCTGACACGTGCTTTTGTGCAGGGCATGACCAAATAATTTTTGACATACTTGACGAAGTAGGCAAAAATTCTTTGGTCATGCCCTGCTCAAAATGACGTGTCAGATAGGCCATTGATTTAGTCGGATAGCTTCATACAATGCTGTTTTGTATTTAGGCGGATCATGCAGCTTCCGCATACGATAACAACGGCTGCCATTGTCATATAAAGCGGCAAGGGAAGAGCTGTGCCATTATGCAGAACGCTCATGAACCAGGTGCAGCCCGCAATGAAACAGTAGTAGCACCCGCCAAAGATTGAGCCGGCTGTCCCTGCGGCCGCCTGATAGGGCTTTAGAGCCTGACTTAAGCTGTTCGGAATGATCAGACCGATGCCGAAAAAGATTAAAAACAGGGTAAAAAGTGCTATCGTAATGCCTAGGACTTTATGCTCGAAAACTCCGATCAAGACCGGCAAGATAAAGATGAGAGCGCCGGCAAGGACGCAGACTGCTCCAATAGGAATCAGGAGGTGTGGGGAGCTCTGCCGATAGGAGATGCGGGCGGCGAGCAGCGTGGCTGCGGCAATCAGGAGGCCGAATAATCCATAGGTGCTCGGCTTTAATCCCAGCTGTTCGATGAAGACAAACGGGGCTTCCTGATAAAACCCAAACAAGATGCCATTGGCCGCTCCGATCAGCAGAATGTGGCCCCACAAGGCGTTGCTGCACATCATGTCGCGGAATAATTGGCCAATTTTGTATAGCGAAAGGGTTGCGAGGCGTGCGGGGCGCGTCTCAGGCAGGGCCATGAACGTCCAGATCACTAATACGACAGCAAGCAGCGCCAGCACCCAGAAATTAGCTCTCCAGCCAAGATATTCGCTGATATATCCACCTAAGAGTGGACCGATCGCAGGGGAGAAAGCCAGCGCTCCGGACATCACTGAAAATAATTTTGTGCGCTCAGCGCCTTCATAGGCATCGCGCAGCATGGTTTGCGTCACAACAGATCCCGCGCTGGCTCCAAATGCCTGGATAAAACGCCAAGCCAAGAGGGCCTCGACACTTGCAGAACTTGCACAGCCCAAGGTGCCGATCCCATAAACCAGCAAACCCATGAGCATGGCATTGCGGCGACCAAATCTGTCTGAGATGGTTCCCCACAATAAAACGCCGATGGCAAATCCGACAAAATAGATAGCGAGCGTCATTTCTACCAGGGATGCGCTGGTCATTAATCCGCTGGCGACACTGGGAAGCGCGGGTGTATAAATGGTTTCGCTGATTTGGGGAAATCCGATCAGGGCTATCAGCAATCCAATGGGTAGTTTTTTGTTCATTGTGTTTCTCCTTGTAAAATATCCATTGTACATCAATGACGAAATGTTTAGAATATAATTAGAAGTTCACAATACGTAACCAAAAGTTAAGAATGCCCGATCTTACCCAAATGGAGACATTGGTTTTGACCTCTGAGCTTGGCAGCCTGGCAGCCGTCGCTCGAAAACTCGGGGTTTCGCCTGCGGCGATCAGCAAGCAGCTGACCAAGCTCGAAGAAGAACTGGGAGTGCAGCTTCTGATGCGCTCCACGCGACGGGTTGCGCTTACAGACGTCGGCGTCAGCTATTGCCGGCAGTGTCGGCGCATTTTGGAAGAGGTGGCGGAGGCCTCTTCCCTGGTATCGCAGATCAAGACAGAACCTGCAGGAACGTTGAAGGTTGTCAGCGGCAGACACTTTGCAGCAACCTATCTCGTGCCGCATCTGAAGGAATTTCTCGAGCGCTATCCTAAGATCGAAATCGATCTGGAACTTGCCGAGCGGATTCCCGATTTCCAGAGTGAAGAGATCGATGTCATGATTGGAATGAGCATTTCGGCACCCTTTGAGGCTATTCAGAAGCGCATTGCTTCGACGACCTATTGCTTCTGCGCCTCTCCAGCATACATCCAAGAGTTCGGCACGCCCGAAAGTCCCCAGGATTTAAAAAAACACCGCTATATCACTCACAGCATGCGCCGGCCGGACCATGAACTTGTATTCAGCAATAAAGAGAGCTTGTCCCTCCCACCTTTTATCCGGGTGAATGATGCCCAGACCATGCTCCATATGGCCCTGGATGGCCTGGGGATCGTGAAGCTGCACCAATACGTTGTGAAAGAGTATCTGGAGAGCGGCGCACTTCTTGAGCTTCTGGCTGCCTATGGCAAGGAGGAGATTCCCATCTATGTGGCCTATCCCCAACGCCGTTTTATTTCTTCTAAAGTTCGCTGTTTTATCGATTTTGTAACAGATAAAATTACTTATTAACTGTATAA
>JAJFUZ010000270.1 GCA_021372155.1 Parachlamydia sp.
CTGCTTCGACAACCCCTGCGGGGTTGCCTGCATCGGTCGTCAAAAAAATCTCTACGGATCTGGACTCTTCCGAGAGAATTTTTTAAGCGGGAACTGCTTGTCTTTACACAATCTTAACGCGTAGGTCTTACCATAGATTACTAAAAGAGTAATTATGCTTTCCAATATCTATTTGTCGCAGCGTGCTCTCAAAGCAAATTCCTTCCGAACACTCGTTGTACCGCAACCCTATCGCGAAGGGGCTGGCAATATTCGCAGAGCCTGGCATGGCACCGCCATGCGAGTCTACAAAGGCATGCAGTGTGTGGATGGACCTAAGGAGAGTCGGCGCTCGCTGACGCTTGGCGAAAGGATCAAGCATCTCGCAGCAGGTCTTTTGCTCCTCGTTCCTTTGATCAACACTTTAGCGCTGCTGATTCTGCGCAAAGCAGGTGTCCAGCGCGCCCCTGTATACGTTCCCGGCGGTTTTGTCAGCCGGCAATGGGTGCCTGCGCCTTATGCGGCGCCGATGCTTTGGGCAATCGATAATCGCGAATACCGCGTAGAAACCGATCCAGCTGTCGTGCGGAGTAAAATTGAGAAGGAGACCAGGGAAGCCAGGATGCAACAGGAAGAGCAGAATCGTATCGAGCTATTCTCCAAACAGATAGAGGGATTAAAATCCGTCCAGGCCGATAAGGGCATCAAGGGAGAAATCGCACAGGTCAGGAATGCACACTTTTTGAAAACGGATGCTCTGGAGGCTGGCTTGGCAGATGCTCAGGGAATGCGGACTAGCATGGAAGACACCTATCATACCGCAAAAGTAAAAGTGAAAGTCGATGGAAATCTCCTTGAGGTTAAGGTTTCGGCCATTTTTGATGGCCATGGCGGCAAAGGGATGGCCGAGTTTGCCAAGGATAATTTCGTCAAACATCTCAAAAAACGCCTGGAAGAGTTTAACCGCAACGGCCTGCAGGATGTCGGGGTCTGGAATGCCCTGAAAGTGGCATTAGTCGATTTGAGCCGTAACTACAAAAGCAATGAGGGCGGTGCAACCGCAAACGTCTGTTTGCAGATCGGCCGCAAGGTCTGGATGGCCAATGTAGGCGATTCCAGGGCCATCCTGATTAAGCCTGAAGGCACGGTTGTCCAGCTGACAGAAGATCAGAAGCCTCATCTGGAAAAATATGCCCGAGGCATTGAAAAACGCGGCCACCTGGTTCTTGGTGGACGTCTAGATGGTGATCTGGGAGTCGCCAGGGCTCTCGGGGATCACGATTTCATAGGAGGCGCTAGCGCCAGGCCCAAGATCACACTCTATGAACTGCCTGAAGATTCACAACCCTGTTATCTCCTCCAGGCTTGCGATGGCATTTGGGATGTAGCTTCATCGGATCAGGTTGGCGGGCTAGCCCACCGTCTGATCAAAAAGGGCCGTTCCCTTCCTGTCGTTGCTGCGGATATTGTCAAAGCCGCATTTCAGGCTGGCTCCACAGATAACATGACGGTCATGCTCAGGAAGTTGTGATGATTGACTGGCGCTCCCAGTGGGAGCTGCATAGCCGCTACTTTCGCGATGGATATCTCTTTGTCAATCTTAAGGAATTTGGCGGACCAGACCGCCTCTTGAAGCTCGAACCCGGTCCCGGCTTTGGCGACCTCTCCCACCCCACCACCCGGCTCTCCCTCAAGCTGCTCCTCACGCATGTTAAGGATCGCATTGTGCTCGACGTCGGCTGTGGCAGCGGTATCTTGGCACTGGCTGCGGCTGCCTCGGGTGCCAAAAAGGTCTATGGCCTGGATATCGAAGATGAGGCTCTTGCGCATGCCAAAACCAATGCCGCATTCAACAATCTAGAGATTCAGTGGCGGAGGCCGGAACAGATGCCTCGACTAAACTCTGATGCTACCGCAACCATGAATATGATTCGTTCCGAACAGGCTGTAGCTTGGGAATCCCTGCGCCCTTTACACCCGCAGATCACTACCTGGATCACTTCGGGTGTTTTACTGGAAGAAAAGTCAACCTATCTTGATGAAGCTAGATCGCGCGGGTGGCATGTGGAAAAAATGCTTGAAGAAGAGGGGTGGCTGGCTTTTGTATCGAAAAAGGTCCTGTAACTTACAAAAACTTTTTGTATGGGACTTTAAACACTTGTCCAAGGCGTCGTGCCTGTTCTTTGTCGATCGGCCGCGTTCCGTGTTCCATTGCTGAAATATGATATCTTGAAACCTCTATCAATGCTCCAAGCTCTTTTTGCGAGTATCCTTCACGCAAACGAAGACCTTTGAGATACAATCCCTGCTTAGGATGATTCTCCAGCTCATTTTTAAAAAAATCGTTCCAATTCTTCCTCTCATTTAATGTAGAACGGACATCTGTGACATTACCGTCAGTATGGTGCGTTTTCGTGCGAGCCCACATAAAATACCTCAATTCAAGAATCGCAAGAGCCTTGGGATTTGCCGCAAGGGCAGCAGGAGCCCTTAGAACTCTCGCTGGAGCCAGAAGACGAAGGTTGCCCATAGTTATCCTTGGCCCAGCCTCCGCCGGAAAAGAGGATGCCTATTCCGCCACCAGGGCCGCGGCGAAGGGTTTCTTTATGGCACTGAGGGCATTGCGTCAGGGGTGCGTCGACGATTTTCTGGAAGGTTTCCAGTTCGTGTTGGCAGGCATCGCATTTATAGGCGTAAGTTGGCATAATTCCTTAGAATGAAACAGCACTGAAGGCCTCCAGAAGAGGCCTTCAGTGGGTTTGTTACATCATTCCCATTCCACCCATACCGCCCATGCCACCCATTCCGCCCATGCCACCCATACCGCCCATGCCCATTCCTTCTGGAGCGGCATGCTTGGATTTAGGTTGTGGCTTGTCGGTGATCATTGCGGCTGTGGTGAGGAGCAGCGAGGCGATTGAGGCGGCGTTGGTGAGCGCGCTCTTAGTGACCAGGACGGGGTCGATGACGCCGGCCTTGATCAGGTCGGTAAACTCATCTCTGAGTCCATCGTAGCCAAAATTGCCTTGCGCTTCGTAGATCTTTTCGGCGATCAGGTTGCCCTGTTTGCCGCAGTTGTTGGCGATCGCGATGGCGGGTGCGTAGGCGGCCTGCTCAATGATGGCCATGCCGACTGCTTCGTCGCCTTCCAGTTTGAGGTTTTTGAGGCTTTTGACTGCGCGCAGGAGGGCCACACCGCCGCCAGGGACGATCCCTTCAGCGACTGCCGCGCGGGTAGCGTGCAGGGCGTCTTCAACGCGCGCCTTCTTCTCTTTCAGCTCGGTTTCGGTCGCAGCGCCGACATTGATGACGGCGACGCCTCCGACCAGCCTCGCCAGGCGCTCTTCGAGCTTTTCCCTGTCGTAGTTGGAGGTGGAGGGGTTGGCGAGCTCAGCTTTGATCTGCGCGACGCGTTCTTTGATCTGGGCGGGTTTGCCTTCGCCATCGACAATCGTTGTCTCTTCTTTCGTGACCTTAATTGTCTTGGCATGTCCCAGAGCGGAAAGTTCTGCATCTTCGATCTTCAAGCCAAGTTCATCGGAGATGAGCGTGCCGCCTGTCAAGATAGCGATGTCTTGCAGGATGGCCTTGCGGCGGTCGCCAAAGCCAGGAGCCTTGACGGCGCAGACGGGCAGGCCTGCTTTAATCTTATTGACGACCAGCGTCGCGAGGGCTTCACCATCGATATCTTCGGCGATGATCAGAAAGGGGCGCATGCCGCTTTCCATGGCCTTTTCGAGGATGGGCACCAGTTCTTTGGCCGACGAAATCTTCTTGTCGGTGATAAGAATATAGGCGTTTGCCAGCTCGGCAGTCATATTTTCTGGATTGGTGATGAAGTAAGGCGAGACATAGCCTTTGTCGAACTGCATCCCTTCCACAACATCCAGGGTCGTCTCGATGCTTTTCGCCTCGGCGACTGTGATGATGCCATCTTTGCCCACCTTTTCCATGGCTTCGGCGATGATCTGGCCAATATCGGCATCGTTGTTGGCGGAGATCGTGGCGATCTGCTTCACCTCTTGCGATGTGTTGATCGGCGAGGCCATTTTCTGCAGGGCCTGGTTCAAAGTTTCGACGGCCTTTTCGATGCCTCGCTTGAGACTCATCGGATTGGCACCCGCAGCCACGTTTTTGGCGCCGGCTGTGAAAATGGCTTCCGCCAGGACGATTGCGGTCGTTGTGCCATCTCCGGCAATATCGGAAGTCTTAGAGGCAACCTCTTTGACCAGCTGGGCTCCCATATTCTCAAACTTGTCTTTGAGAACAATTTCTTTTGCGACGGTCACGCCGTCCTTTGTCGACAGGGGAGAGCCGAACCCTTTATTGATGACGACGTTGCGCCCTTTGGGTCCAAGGGTCACTTTGACGGCTTTGGCTAATGTGCGGACACCCTTGAGAATCGACTTGAGGGCCTCTTCATTAAATTGAAGTAATTTTGGCATGAGAATTTAGCTCCTGAAGTTGAGTTTAAGCAAGGACGCCGAGAATGTCATCTTCTGACATGATGAGGAATTCCTCTTCTTCAGACATTTCTTTGACCTCTGTGCCCGAGTAGGAGCTGAAGAGAACGCGGTCGCCGATTTTGACATTCATCGATTCGATCTTGCCGTTGTCATCCATTTTGCCTGGGCCAACAGCAACGACGACGCCCTCTTTGGGCTTTTCCTGAGCTGTATCTGGCAGAAGGATGCCGCCCTTGGTTGTCTGAGCTTTGGAACGCTTAATTAAAACACGATTGCCTAAAGGCTTGATGTTCTTGTTTGACATATGCAGTTCTCCTAATGTGGAATCCAAATTCTAGGGGAGGTTCGCATTTTTCGTCAAGGTGTATTAGCAGATTTAATTGTCGAGTGCTAGTTATCGCAACATCTCATACAGTTGAGGTAAGTCTTCAGGCTGCGGCCGGCAGTCTCGCTCGCTTTGCTCGTCGTGAATAGAGCTACGGCTATTCACTCCTCACAAATCAAGCGATACTTTGGCCTCGCAGTGAAGACTTTGCCTCAATTTTATGAGATGTTGCTAGTTACCATATTCAGCGATGAGATAGCGCTGTCTGATATTCTTGAAGACCTCGCGCTCGTCCTGATGCAGTGTGCGCAAAGGCCAGACAATATGAGGGATTTCCTGCATGATGCGAAAGACTTCCTCGGTTCCGTTTACCTTGCTGAAAAAATCGCGCCGCTGCTTCGAACCCTCGAGCGCCTCTTTGAATTCCTTAGGGTACAAACCTTTGAGCATTCCAATGATAAGATACTGAGTGGAGACGGGCCGAAAGCGTTCTTTGTCGGTTACCCGAATGAGCACGCCGCCGCAATCCTGGTGGGCGAACTTTCCGTAAAAGGGACGATAATGGAAGGACAGAAAGGCGACGCCGGCAAATTTTTGATCATTCAAAGCTTTGGCGAAACGCTCGCCATCCAGCCAGGGAGCTCCAATGAGTTTAAAGGGCAGCGTATAGCCAACACCGATGTTGACGATCTCCAGCTCCCCGAGAAGCCCGGTCGTAGGATAATAAAAGGCCGTGCTGGCCTCGGGAATATGAGGGCTGGTCGGCACCCAGAGAAGTCCCGTATCGTCGAAGCTCATGCGGCGGTTCCAGCCCTTCATCGGGACGACATGCAGCTGGCAACCCACTTTATATTCTCCGTTGAATAGTCGCGCCAGCTCGCCCACCGTCATGCCATGACAATAAGGAACATTCAAATAGCCGACGAAAGAGCGCCACTTCTCTTCGAGCATTGGCCCATCGACGATGATTCCATTGATCGGATTGGGCCGGTCAAGCACCACGACGGGAATCTTTCTGGCCGCGGCCTCCTCCATGGCGTAAAAGAGCGTTGTGACATAGGTATAGGAGCGCGAGCCGAGGTCCTGAATGTCATATACCAGCAGGTCGACCTCTTTCAACATTTCAGACGTAGGACGACGTGTTGAGCCATGCAGGCTGTAAATGGGAATACCGTCGGCATCCTTCTCATCTTTGACATGCTCTCCGGCATGCTGCGATCCGCGGAGCCCATGTTCAGGGGCAAAGAGGGCGACGACTTTATAGCGGTATTGTCCGGCGTTCGCTTTCAGAAGGTCGACTGTCCATTCCCTCTGGCTGGTTAAAGCGGTGTGATTGGTGATGATCCCGACTCGCTTCCCTCGCAACAGCTTGATGTTCTCTTCATTCCAAAGCTGTTCAATTCCGACGTGAACAGAGGATTCTCCATGAATTTGGAAAAAAAGGCAGCACCCTGCCAGAAATGCGATTATCCAGCTTGACATGGCAACCAAAATAGGATCATTACGCCTTTTTGTAAAGTCACATTTCTGATACTTTGGCGTGTTATGCAAGATCCTGTTTTTCCGGCAAAGGAGTTGATTGATTCGGTGCGGGGACGTCCTCAGACTGTCTCTGAGCGCTGCGAGCTGGCAGTCCAACTTACTGCATGGCTCGCATTGGAAGCAAACAGGCGGGCCACAAATGAAGAGAGACAGCGCCAGGCGAAGCTGGCGCGGCTCGTGACGGATCCCATTGGCAAGGCCTTTGCCGTGAATCTTGCCGATCAATGTTTTCGCAGCAAAGAGACTGGGCGAGTGGCCGACCAGCTGCTTTTCCTGATTGAACGCTACGGCATTCCCCGGTTTCTGGGAATGGGGGAGCGTCTTGGGCTCACCCTTTTTCAATGGCTGGGAAGGCCACTCCATCGCTGGATGGTTCCACTCGTCATGAAATTGATTCGGACTGAAGCTTCAGCGGTTATTATTGATGAAAACAGGCTCGAGAAGCATCTCTTGAACAGGCGGCAGGAGGGGGTGCGCCTCAACCTGAATCATCTGGGCGAGGCAATTTTAGGGGAGGATGAGGCTCAGCGTCGCCTGCAGATCTATCTCAGCGATCTGGCTAACCCGGAAATTGATTATATATCGGTTAAAATCTCGACGCTCTACAGCCAGCTGAATCTGCTGTCGCGCGAAGATACCCTGGCTGTGCTGGGAAACAGACTGAGACAACTTTACAGAGAATCAAATGGCAAATTTGTGAACTTGGACATGGAGGAGTACCGCGATCTGCATATGACCGCGGAGCTTTTCCAGGAGGTCTTAAGCGATCCCGAGTTCCTGCATCTGGAGGCGGGCATCGTCCTTCAGAGCTATCTGCCCGATTCCATTTTGCTTCAGCAGGAGCTGACGCGCTTTGCCCTCCGCCGCGTTAATTTGGGAGGAGCTCCGATCAAGATCCGCCTAGTCAAGGGGGCCAACCTGGCTATGGAACAGGTGGAGGCCTCATTGAAAGGCTGGCCGCAGGCCCCTTACACAAGCAAGCTGGAGACGGATGCCCTCTTCAAACGCATGCTCGAATATGGCTGCGACAATGCGCACGCGGTCCATTTAGGCATCGGCAGCCATAATCTCTTTGATATCGCCTATGCCCTGCTCTTAAGAGCTGAAAAGGAGGTGGAAGAGCAGGTCGTTTTCGAGATGCTGGAGGGTATGGCGGATCCACTTGCCCGCGTTGTCAAAGAGATTTCAGGAGGCATGCTGTTCTACTGCCCGGTGGCCGATTCGCAGGCGTTTCAGTATGCGATCGCCTATCTCGTGCGCAGGCTAGACGAAAACACAGCTAAAGATAATTTTTTGAGCGATTCATTCGCTTTCAAACCAGGCAGCGCGGCATGGGAAAGGCAGGAAATCCAGTTTCGCAATACCTGCGAGGCGATAAATGCCATTTCGACAATGCCTCGGCGCAGCCAAAGCCGGTTTTCCAGGCCGGAAAAGCGCGACCGCGAGGAACCTTTTGCCAACGAGCCCGATACCGACTGGTCACTCCCTCACAATGCTGACTGGGCCAAGTTGATTGTCGAAGAGTGGAAAACGCGCAAAAGGGAAGAGATCTTCAAAACCCTACACACCGATGCGTTGGTGGCCACTGCCATGGAAGCGCAGAAGAGCTGGGGTGCCACCTCTCCCCACGACCGTTCCAACATCCTGGCTGAGGTGGCACAACTGTTCCGCAAGTATCGAGGCGCCCTGATCGGCGTGATGGCTGCGGAAACGTTCAAAACTGTCACAGAGGCCGATGTGGAGGTGTCTGAGGCGATCGACTTTATCGAATTTTACCGTCGCAATGTCGTGGAGGTTCAGAACCTGACCGACATCCACTGGCGCGCCAAAGGGGTCGTCCTGGTGGCCTCTCCCTGGAATTTCTCCTGTTCCATTCCTGCTGGGGGCATTTCTGCTGCGCTCGCTGCCGGCAACAGCGTCATCTTCAAGCCAGCTCCTGAGGCTGTCTGGGTGGGGCAGCAGCTGGCCAGGATTTTCTGGGAGGGCGGCATATCGCCAGAACTGCTGCAGTTTGTCTCTTGCGATGACGAGCCCGCCGGCAGTGCTCTTGTCCGCGATCCGCGCATTTCCAGCATTATCCTGACAGGTGCGACTGACACGGCCAGGCAGTTTCTGCGCTTGCGTCCAGGGCTCGATCTCATGGCGGAAACAGGCGGAAAAAATGCGATGATTATTACCCGCATGGCAGACCGTGATCTGGCCATCCGCGACCTCGTCCAGTCCGCTTTTGGCTATGCCGGTCAAAAATGCAGCGCTTGCAGCCTTGCGATCTGCGAAGCGGAGGTCTATGACGATCCCGACTTCCGCCGCGCGCTGAAGGATGCGGCTGCCAGCCTGATTACAGGCTCCCCTTGGAATCTGGCCACGCGAATCAATCCCTTGATCCGCACGCCTGGACCTGCCCTTCAACGAGCCATGAACATACTGGAAGAGGGGGAGGAGTGGCTTCTCGCGCCGCAGCAGGATCGACATAACCCTTTGCTCTTCAGCCCCGGCATCAAGCTGGGAGTACGGCCGGGCAGCTTCACCCATCACACAGAGCTCTTTGGGCCCATTCTCGGCGTCATGCGGGCTCAAAATCTTGACCAGGCCATCACCTTCGCCAACGGTACCCCCTATGGTCTAACCGCAGGTATCCATACACTCGATGAGAGGGAAAAGAATCACTGGCTGCAGCATATCGAAGCAGGCAACTGCTACATCAACCGCGGCATCACGGGCGCCATCGTTCTCCGGCAGCCTTTCGGTGGCTGCAAGGCCAGCAGTTTCGGACCTGGAGCCAAAGCCGGTGGCCCCAACTATGTCATGCAGCTGATGCATCCTGAGCAGGAAACTCTCCCTCAGGAGCGTGACACCGTCAGTCCCTTGGTCGCCGCCTTAGACAAAACCTGGAAGGGAAACTCCCTTTGGGACGCCAGTGTCGGAAGCTATGCCTTTTATTGGAAGCACTACTTCAGCCAGGATCACGATGCTTTTAAGCTTCACGGCCAGGACAATATCATCCGCTACCTTCCTCGGCCATCCGCTCTCATCGTCCAAAGCGGGGATTCTCCCCTCGATATCGATCGCGCCCGCGTTGCTGCTGCCACCTGCGGCACATCATTGGAGTTGATTAGCGAGCCTGAAGTGATCGAGCGGCTAAAAAGCGGCGCCCTCAACCGCTTGCGCTGCCTCTCACTGCCCTCAGCCGCGCTTACCACGGTTGCGGCTCAGGCAGGCGTTAGTTTGATCGTTGCCCCGGTCCTCGGGAATGGTCGCCTCGAGCTCCTGCATTATTTGCGCGAGGTGAGCGTTAGCCACGATACCCACCGGTATGGCAGCACTACCCACTGAAAAATCCTCTCGAGAAAAGTCCACCTCCGTGATCTTTTTTTGCTGCCCTGCTTCGACAACCCCTGCGGGGTTGCCTGCATCGGTCGTCAAAAAAATCTCTACGGATGTGGATTTTTCCGAGAGGATTTTTCCAGCGGGAACTGCTGATATGGTAATTGTCCTAGTTAATAAGAAATTATTTTTAATTATTATTTACACCTCCTGTTTTTTAATTGTATAATTAATAAAGACAAGGAGGAATTGTATGACCAACCCTTACGAAAGGAGAGATAATCCTTTTGCATTGGTGTGGAACTGGCTAGCTGGAAATGTCCAGCAAGTTCTCGAAGTTTTTCATTTAAATCCTCAGATAAGCAATCTGTCCACAGAAGAAAATGGCCTTCGCTTCCGTAAATTGATGCGCAAGGTTGATAAAAAAATGGAAGCCAGGCGCCTCGGGGAAAATAGCGCGATTAAAGACAACTTTATCCAGGAGCGCCACTACGAACGCGAACAACTGCTGCAACAATCGCGCTGGCAGCTCCAGCATCTCGCCGAGACGAGCGATGCCACCCGCAAAGAGAAAATTCAAGCCGAGCTCGAAGCGATCAAATGCGATATCGAGGCTCTTTTGAATCAAGAAAAGGAGCTTATTTTCCGATTCGAAGCATGGAAATCGGCCCACCTTGCTTGTGAGAAACCCGCCAAGGAGTTTCGCCGATCTGGCAAGCAATTTGCGACCAGCAAGTCCCACTATCAGAAATCTGTCAAAGATCACGACAATGTCGATAAAGCACGTCTCCAGATGAAGCAGGCGCAAAAGGAGTGGGAAAAGGCGCAGCATCATTGGGTGTCGGCAAGCAAACGGGAAAGAATACGGGAAAAAGAGTTTGAAATGGCTGCTGCCGTTGCCTGGCCCAAATGGAAAAGCGAGGCCGGCTCTTTGACGATGCAGATGATCGAGGCTGCATAAAATTAATCATAAAATGAGGAAATTATGAGCGTACGACCACCTGGACAAGGGGAACAACCTCTGAGAGAACAACCGTTGACCTCAGGTCAAGAAGTAAAAGCTGGACTTCAGCACATCAAAGAGGGGTTGAAAAAGGGGCGCCAAGAGGGCCTTCGCGCTTTGGAAAGCAAATGCAGCAGCGCGATGCTGACAGCCAGGCAGGCAGGGCTTTTTGCACGCGAAGCGACGGGAATGGTGGCTCCCCACGCTACCTCCATTCTTGGAAAATTGGGAGAAGTCGCCAGTGCTGTGGGGCAATTTTGTCTCGATAAGATTGGCCTGAAAGATGCGGCAGAGAGAAAACTGGACCATTGCCAAAAGCGCAGCGAAAAGCTGGCGCAGGGGTTGGATGCAAAATTGGCTCCCAAAGAAAAGGAGCTGGCAGCAAAAGAGACAGAGGCAGAAGAAATTAAAGCTCTCTATCGAGACGCTTTAGGATATAAGGAGCCTGTAGTTGGCGGTTTGGATGCCTTTGAAATCAACGCGGCTAACAAAGAACTGAACACGCAAGAAAACAGAGAACGGGATAAACGAGAAAAAGCCAATTCAAATCGGGCTAATAAAGAAATAGCTCTTCGGGAATTGCGGGAAAGGGATCATCCGCCAGCATCAGAGCAGGAAATCAACAAAGCGATGAGTGCTCTGGATCAAGCCGTAGAAGAACTCATTGATGCTGATACTAAATGGCGCGCAGTTTTGCAGAATTTAAAGGTGTTTCAAAATCCCGAAGTGCTGAAGCAAAAAGAGGCGCGACTCGAACAATTAAATCATGAAATAGCGCAATTGAACCAAGAGGTAAAACCTCTGCGCGAACAAAAAATAAAAGTCCTGCAGGCAGGCGCAGAGGCTCAGAGTGCCCTATTTGGACTAAAAGAGGCACGTAAGGAACTGACGTCAGCTAATCGACAACTCAGGAGTGCCGTGCGCGATCGCGATCTGGCGCAGAATCGTCTGGCATTTGCCGAGAAGCGTGCTGGTGCGGGTAAGGAAATCGGTCGGGCGCGGGAGGAATTAGAGCAGGCTGAAGCCAGGATCAGTCAGACCAGGAAATCCAGTCCAGGAAATTTTAAAGAGGCTAAAGAGAAGTTTAATAAGGACCTCGCCTCTTATGAAAAGGCGATTAATGAGGTCAGCGCTCAGACAGGCATTAGCTCTGCAGCGCCACTGGCCTGGCCAGAGCAGGCGCGCGTGCTTGCCGCTGATGTGAAAGCAAGACCTGGAGATTTGGTTGAAGAGCAGAAAGATAAGTATGCTTTGTCTGAATTCAACCGGTATTGCGATGGCGAGGTTGAAGTCCTGAAAAAGCAGTTGGAGTCACTGGATCAAATCGTGACAGACGTGAAATCAAGGGTAGCAAAGGCCTATACAACCGTACATGAGCAAGTAGGGAATAACCCGAGGTTGGATGAGGCACATGCCCAATTTCAAAATGAGCCCTCTTTGGCTAATTATCAAACTCTTAGAGAAGCTGCCAGGCGAGCTCTAGATGTGGATTTTTTTGCAACTGCTGGAAATGTTGCAAGAGTCGATTTTGAATTAGACACGGCCTGGAGACAAAAGGGAGAAGCTGAGCACAGCAAAGCGGAATTTGAAAAAGTCAAGACCAAGGCGCAGCAGGCTTTTGGGAATGTGCAAAGCGCGCGCAACAGTTTGCGACAGGTGGAAAGGAGTCTGGGGATGACCTTTGAAGAGGCGGAGATTAAAGGAAATATTCACCCGGATCTGCAGTTGGCAAAAGAGAGTTTTGAGGGAGTCAGAACTGCATTTGAGCAAGTGATTCGCAGATAATTCGTTTTTAAGTTAAACTATTCGGAGCATACCGAAGAACATTGAAAATTTGGCAGCTGGAGTTGCGCGAAAGCTCCCGCGGTTGTAAGGATCGCAAAAGGCATTGTATTGACTGAATACTATGCCTTTTGCGATCCTTCAACCCCGGGGCTTTGGCGCAGTACATTTGCCAAATTTTCAATGTTCTTCGGTATAATCTCCGGATTTATTCGTATGCATTTATTTGAAAAGTTAAATGAGGAGCAGCGCGAGGCGGTCGAGACCTTGCAGGGGCCTTTGCTCGTGCTTGCAGGGGCGGGTGTGGGCAAGACGCGCGTTGTGACCTATCGCATTGTCAACCTGCTGGACAAGGAGGTGCCAGCTTCCAAGATCCTGGGTTTGACCTTCACGAATAAGGCTGCGGGTGAGATGAAGGAGCGCGTGAGGGCTCTGACCTCGAGCGATGTGCTGATATGCACCTTCCACAGCCTGGGAGCGCGCATTTTGCGTGAGTCGATCGCGTGGCTTGGGTATAAAAGAGATTTTACGATCTATGACGATGAAGATGTCGACAAGGTGATCAAAGAGTGCGTGGCGGCCGCGGGAAAGGGAGATGCCAAGCTGGAAAAGGCTGTCAGGGGGCTCATTTCGACGGCCAAAAATGGCATGCGCGGGCCTGACCAAATTGTGAGAGAGCGTCCGACAAATCCCGCCGAAGAGATCTTTCCTGAAGTTTACGCCTCCTACCAGGAGAAGCTAAAGGCCTATAATGCCTTGGATTTTGACGACCTGCTGTTTTTGCCTGTGAGATTGTTCCGAGAACATCATGACGTCCTGGAATATTACCAGAACCGCTGGTCGCATCTGCTGATTGATGAGTATCAGGACACCAATGGGGCGCAGTATGAGCTGGTGAAGCTGCTCGTGAGCAAGAGCCGAAATCTCTGCGTGGTGGGCGACCCTGACCAATCGATCTACTCTTGGCGCGGGGCTAATATCCAGAATATCTTGAACTTTGAAGAGGACTATCCCGGAGCAAAGGTTGTCAGGCTGGAACAGAATTACCGCAGCCGCACCAATATCCTCGAGGCGGCGAACGCGGTGATCCGCCAGAACGACAGCCGCTATCAGAAAGAACTCTGGAGTGGCCGCGGAGCCGGTGAGCGAATCCGGCTGTATGTCGCCGATGACGAGCGGGCCGAGGCCGATTTTGTCGCCTCCCGAGTGCGCTATCATGCGGAACATCATCAAATCCCTTTAAGGGAGATGGTGATCTTTTACCGCACCAACGCCCAGTCGCGTGTCTTTGAAGACTGTTTTCTCGCTGCGCGCATTCCCTATGCTATCGTGGGAGGCGTCTCCTTCTATCAAAGGCGCGAAGTCAAGGATATCCTCGCCTTCCTGCGCATGGTGCAGGGAGGAACTGACTATGTTTCTTTTGTGCGCACCATCAACCTGCCGAAGCGCGGTCTTGGCGAATCGACGCTCGACAAGCTGCGCATGGGAGCCGAGGAGGCAGATTTGTCGATTCTGGCTTACTGTGAAGTCCTTGTCGATGGGCAATCGATTCCCGGCGAAATCAAACTGACCGCTAAACAGCGCCAGGGACTGCAAAATTACGTCTCCATTGTGCGCGAGCTGCGCCAGATTGCTCTAAACACTTCTTTGAAGGAGCTTGTAACCTCCGCGATCGATTGCACAGGCTATCTGGACTATCTCCGACAGGACAAAGAAACCTATGAAGACCGCAAGGAAAACCTCGACGCCCTGATTGCCAAAGCCCTCGACTGGGAGGCTTCTGCCGAGAGCCCCAGCCTTCAGGGTTTTCTGGAAGAATTGTCTCTCAAATCCACTCTGGATGAGGCTGATGCAGACCGCGACCGCATCTGCCTCATGACAATCCACAACGGGAAGGGGCTGGAATTCGAAGTGACCTTCATCGCCGGGCTCGAGGAGGAGCTATTTCCTCATATCAATTCGCGGGAAAGCCGGGAAAAGATGGAGGAGGAGCGGCGGCTGTTCTATGTTGGAATGACCCGCGCCAAAGAGCAGCTCTACCTGAGCTGCTGCCGCTACCGCTACATCTGGGGGACGGGCCGCACGCAGCGCCCGAGCCGCTTCATCAGAGAAGTGCCCGAAGAGTATCTGGAAAAGGTTCATATGGGAATCAACCTGGGAATCAGCTCGGGCAGAAGAGCAGAAAGCCTGCGTCCCAGCCGGAAATTTGAATATGAGACAGTCGATGAGCCCTTCAGCGATGAGGGACAGTCGGTAGAGCTGCGCGAGGGCGACGCCGTGTTTCATAAGGAATTTGGCATCGGCGTGATCCGCAACCTCTATGAGGGATCCCTCGGTCTGACCTATACCGTTGCCTTCTCGAAAGACAATAAAGAGCGCAACCTCGTGGCCAAATACGCCCCACTTAGGAAATTATGACATACCAGAAGGCCTTTTTTGCACTCATTCTGCTCCTCATGATCAAAGCCCTCGCTGTCGGCCTATTCATTGCCCAAGGCAACATCGGTCTTGGCCCGGACGAGGCGCAGTACTGGACTTGGAGCCAGCAGCCTGCCCTGGGATACTACAGCAAGCCTCCTGGAATCGCCTGGCAGATCTGGATGGGCACCCAGCTCTTTGGGAGCACAGAGCTCGGCGTCCGCTTTGGCGCCCTTGTGATCGGGACGCTCTTGCCCTTGGCTGTCTTTTTGCTTGCTAAGCGCAGCACGCTTTCGCCCGCAGGATCCTTCTGGGCTAGCGCTGCGATGGCCTTATGCCCGGTCGGCATGATGGCGAGCCTGCTCGCTATCACCGATGGCGGCCAGGTGTTCTTCTGGACGCTTGCGACCTTGATAGTAGCTTCTGCTCTTTCACAGAACAGGCCCCCCTCCTACTTCTTGCTTGGCCTTACAATCCTGGCTGGGGCCCTCTTCAAGTGGCCGATGTATCTTTTCTGGCTCTTCGCCTTAGGCAGCCAATATGCCCATGGAAAATGGAATTGGCGCTTTCTGGGTGGCGTCGCCCTTTCTCTTCTGGGTCTCCTGCCCAGCCTGATCTGGAACGCCCAACATGGTTGGGTGACCTTCCGCCACGTGGCGGCCACGATTGAGCATGGCGCCACCGAGGCCAGCACCACGGAAGCAGGGAACTTCTTTGCCTTTCTTGGCTCCCAGATGGCCCTTCTGTCGCCCATCCTTTTCGCCCTCCTCCTTTTCGCTTTCTGGATCCTTCTGAGACCCACCCATCGCCGCACCCATGCCATGCCCCCCGCGGTCGCCTTTTGCGGCTGGACGAGCTTTATCATTATCGCCGGCTACTCCCTCATGGCCCTCTTCAAGAAAATGCAGGGCAACTGGTGCGATTTTGCCTATCCTGGAGCGATCGTCCTGCTCTCATGGGCAGCCTGCGATCATCTCAAAGCGGTCAAATGGATGGCTGGGGGCACTTTCTTGGCCCTCTGTCTTTCGATCTTTTCCTTCGCCATCCCCACTCTCCAGGAGAAAAACCTCCTGCCGCTCTCTTATTCCGCCAACCCTTTCCGCCATAACCTGGGATGGAAAAGCCTGGGACAATCACTCACCGATGCAGGCTACGATCCCTCTCAGCATTTTCTTGTTGGAGACAAGTACCAGACAAGCAGCATCCTCAGCTTTTACGCCGAGGGACAAAAGCGCGCCTATTTTCTCAACCTCAACCGCGTGCGCAAAAACCAGTTTTCCTTCTGGCCCTCCATGAAGCAAGAGCAGCTTGGCCGGACAGGCTACTTTGTCGTCACGGAGAATATTCCCGCCCTGACGCGCCAGCTTCCCCAGCTGCCCACAACCTATCAGGAAAAGCTTAAACCCTATTTTGACCAGGTCGAGTATCTTGGGATTAAGACTATATTCTCAAGCAATCGCCGCCAGGCGAAGGGTGCCTTGATCTTCCGCTGCACCGGGTATAATGGTCGCCTACCGGTCGATCCCGCTCTGTATTAAAGAAGAGCAAAGAGGCGAGAATGAGGCGATTGAGGCAATCTCACATTCTTGATACGAGGTATTGTACGAAAAAATCCCGGCGTTGTATAATAAAGTTGCTGCTGAAAGGGATAACTGGAGACATTAGCTCCATCAACGAAATTTTTAGCTTAAGGGATCACGACGCTGAATGGAGAGATCCTCTTAGGATCGACATTCGGGAAGCGAACCCACTTTTACAAGCCTGTTGATCGGCACGTCCCCAGCCCCTCTCAGCAGTTTTTTTCTTTCACGTTTTTTCTTGCAGTTTACCTAGCAGTGCATCTACAACTACATACATGTTCGCATGTTGCAACTTCTTTGCGGTTGGCGTCATTTCCCTGATCGCTGCCATCAGTCCTGGGCCCAACTTTTGTATTGTGTTGAGAAATAGCCTCTCTTACTCCCGAAAAGGGGGACTTATGACGGCTTTTGGTATCTCCCTGGGTTCGATTGTGCACCTTTTTTATACTCTTGTGGGCATCGGAATCCTGATTCAAAAAAGTCCCGCTTTGTATCAGACGATCAAGTATATCGGCGCTGCCTATCTCTTTTATCTTGGCTTAACAGTGTGGATCTCATCGTTCAAAAACTCAGGCGGGATGAATCTGGATGGCACGGGGTCAGTGTTACCGATCTCATCCTTAAAGGCCCTTTCTCAAGGTTTTTTGACGACGATTTTAAATCCCAGGGCTGCCCTGTTTTACATCAGCCTCTTTTCGCAATTCATCCAGTCCAGCACGCCTTTTGCGATCAAGATCGCCTATGCTTTCATTAACTGGTCGGTCACATTGGGCTGGTTTCTGTTGCTGGTTTTCCTCCTCACGGGCCAGCTGATGATGAGTCGGATCGATCGCTTCCGTCTCCAGATTGACAGGGCGATAGGTGGTATCCTGATGGTGATGAGTATGATCTTATTGCTTACTTAAAAGTTGTACTGCCTGGCGGTGCGGTCTGTCCAGGATGCTGAGAGCTTCGTCCAAAGCGACATCAATCACCTTAAAATTGCTGTGAAGCAAATTCACAAGATCATCACATAAGCGATTCTGATCGGGCCAATGGGGCTTCAGCGTGCAGAGAAATTCGCTGTGGGATCTCTCTGAGCGGTATTTGGGCATGCGAGGGGGCATTGAGAGATAGGCCATCTTTTGAGGGTCGAAGTCCCAGAGAAGCGAGCTGTGGTGCAGCCATCGGTTTTTGCATAGGTACTGGGCGTTACCTCCGAACTTGCGGTCGCCGAGGATGTAGTCATTTTCGTGGGCGCGAAAATTGGGAAAGAGGGGAAGGTAGAGGTTTTCTGTCCAGCTCAGGATCTTTTGAGGGCAGCAGGGCACCTGCAGAGCGTCTGACTGGCAGATCCAGGTCACGAAGGTGGTGTTAGTGTCGACGTAGACGGTACCGCCGCCGCTAAAGCGGCGGATGAGGGGCACAGGCTTTTGGTGATAAAGGTCGCGGTTGAGCCACTGATCGGGTTGACTGGAGATGCCCATGACAATGGCGTCGGGGGTTCCGCTGTTGATCAGGCACCAGTTGCGCTCATCGGCGCGCAGAAGCGCCTCTTCCAGCTGAAGTTGCTTGAAAATAGGGTAATGGTTTAGCCGGATGAGATGGATCATATCTCAGAGTCGATAGGTGGAGGCGTGTGTGCTGGTCGTCGCTTGAGGGCGATCATGAGAATGGAGATGTCGGCTGGGGAGACGCCTGAGATGCGAGAGGCCTGGCCGAGATTGCCGGGATTGTGTCTGGCAAGTTTTTGGCGGGCTTCGGTGCGCAGGCCGATGACAGAGGCGTAGTCGAAGATTGCGGGGATGGCGATACTTTCGATGTGCGCCAGTTTGCCGACCTCGGTCGTCTGCCTGTCAATATAGCCGGCATATTTGAGGTTGAGCTCGATCTGGAAGTTAGTTTCCGAGCCATGGTTCATGATGGCATCGGGAAAATCGCGCAGGAGGGTTTCATAGCTCATTTCAGGGCGGCAAAGAAGCTGGGCTAAAGAGCTGCTTTTTCCATCAACCTGGCGGAAGAGTTTCGAGAGCCGCTGCGTCTCTTTTTCGATTGTTTCCCGCTTAAGTTCGAGCTTGCGGTAACGCGCTTCATCGATGAGACCGATCTGGTAGCCATAGTGGCGCAGACGCAGATCGGCATTGTCCTGGCGCAGGAGGAGGCGATGTTCGGCACGGCTCGTGAACATGCGGTAGGGCTCATCGAGCCCCTTCGTCACCAGGTCGTCGATCATGACGCCGATATAGGATTCGGAGCGCTTGAGGATCAGGGGAGGCGTCCCGCGCACGCGGTTGGCGGCATTGATGCCGGCAATGAGGCCTTGGCCGGCAGCCTCTTCGTAGCCGGAAGTGCCGTTGATCTGGCCAGCCAAAAACAGCCCTTCGATGGTTTTACATTCCAGCGAGGAGTCGATCTGCCCGCTCACCACATAATCATATTCGATGGCATAGGCGGAGCGCATGATCTCAGCGTTGCGCAGAGCTGGAATGGTATGGAGGAAGGCATACTGCACATCGAAAGGCAGGGAGGAGGAAATGCCGTTGACGTAGACCTCTTCGGTCGTGAGTCCTTCAGGTTCGAGGAAGATCTGGTGGCGCTCCTTGTCGGCAAAGCGCACCACTTTGTCCTCGATAGAGGGACAGTAGCGCGGGCCGATGCCGGTAATTTTGCCCGAATACATGGGGGAGCGGTGGATATTGGCCAGGATGATCTTTTTGGTCTCTTCTGTCGTGTAGGTGATGTGGCAGGAGACTTGCGGCAGGCGCGGGCCCTCTTCGTCATCAAAGGAAAATTTGACGCCCGGATCGCCAGGCTGCTCTTCTGTGCAGGAATAGTCGATGGAGCGCTTGTTGACCCGCGGAGGAGTGCCTGTCTTCAGTCGCCCCAGTTTCAAGCCATGTCTCTCCAAGCTTCCCGAAAGACCCACTGAGGGCTGGTCGCCAGCCCGTCCACCCGAATAGTTCGTTTCTCCAATGTGGAGCAGGCCGCGCATAAAGGTGCCAGAGGAAATGACTAGAGTTTTGGTATAGTAGAGGATGCCCTCTTTTGTGATGACGCCGCGGATGCGTCCCTTTTCGACGATCAACTCTTCGATCGTGCCTTGCTTGATATCGAGATAGGGGGTCTTTTCCAGGCGATGCTTCATCGCATGCTGATAGGCCACTTTGTCTGCTTGGGCGCGCGGCGCCCAGACGGCAGGGCCTCTGGTCGCATTGAGCATACGGAACTGGATGCCAGTGGCGTCTGTCACTTTGCCCATATCCCCGCCTAAGGCGTCGATCTCGCGGACAATGTGACCCTTGGCAATCCCTCCGACGGCTGGGTTGCAGCTCATCTTGCCGATCGTGTCCAGGCTCATCGTGAGCAGGAGTGCGCGTGCGCCCATGCGTGCAGAAGCCAGGGCTGCTTCGCAACCCGCATGGCCACCGCCCATGACGATGACATCATATTCTATGGGATATTGCCACATATGAATTTAAACTCGGCGCGTCCTGCGCTTCACAGACAAAAAGTCTCATAGAGGGTGCAAGCACCCTCTATGTTGACCTATTTGCCTTTGTGACGATCGCGGCGGCTGCGCTTTTTGCGCTTATGCTTCGCGATCTTATACTTGCGTTTTTTCTTAACGGATGACATTGATTACTCCGAACAATACGAAAATATCATAGACAATCCGACAATAAAAAGTAAAGGATAAAGAGAGGTGTATTCTTTAACGAGTTTCAGGGGCAAGAAAAGAGCTCTAGATTAATCGAAAATAAAGACCCCATGCAGTCATCTTCACGCTAAACCAAAGCGGCCTTTAGCAAGTTCGTCTTATAACTTTTTACTAGTCACAACTGTGTTTGCAGCGGCGTTGATCCTGATGGTCGATTGGAAGAAGGTGTAACAAGTAGCAGATCAAACAAAAAGAGCTTTGATGCGAATCATGGGTCTCATGAATCTGGCAAACCTCTCGGCAAAGCCGGCGGTGGAAGGGATAATAGCCACTGGACTTCGTCCCTCGATAGGGATTCAGGAAAAACTTGTAACACGTGATGCAACAATTGCTCTAAAGAGAAATTTTCCGCGCCATTGGAAAGCTCCGAAATGTTTTGCATGATTGCAGCATTCAAAGGGTCGGTTGTTTTTTTTATTTTGATCATCACATACGAGAGAAGCAGCATTTTTTGAAGCAGAGCAGCCACCTCTTCATAGGAATGGTCTTGCGCATAGCTTACTCCATCCACTTTATTAAAAATAATCCATTCCTTAAAATTATTGCTGGAATCATTCACTTCTGTCTCAATCATTTCAAAAACATGCGCTGTATAA
>JAJFUZ010000309.1 GCA_021372155.1 Parachlamydia sp.
CTGGATCCTGAGTATTGCATTTCATGAGACCGCGGTTTGAGTCGAACAAATAGGAGCCGAAATCCAGGTTGAGATAAGCCATGGAATGGGCTGACGATCGGGTCAAAATTCCTAGTTCATAGACCCCTTTCGGCAGCGCATTGAATCGATTGTGCATGGCGGCATCACAATCGAAACGCAAAAAGTCGCGCATGGGACGTTCTTTCAGTTTTAACCCTATCAATTGAGCGAAGCGCCCATACCTCGTCGCCTTTGCCGCGAGCTTCTCCAGAGCGGGCATCCGCTGTATTGCTTGTTCGGGATCTTCAGCCATCAGATCGGCAATCCCTTGTTTTGCTTCGGTAGAAGCCTCGGGAAACCAGTCGACGCGGCCCAGTTTCAAATAGAGCATCTGCATGCCCGCCGCTTTTGCAGAAAACCCTCCGATGTATCTGCCAGCCACAGCCTTCAGATGCTGTTCAGAGACGCAGCGCATCTTTAAAACCCGCTTCAGGAAACAAAGCGAAGCTCCAAAGCAGATTCCATCCGCCTTTGAGCCAAGGAATGCCACCTTTTTCAGCCTCTCTGCCACCTTCCCGTTGACAAAAGGCTGTGACAGGAAGCGCTTGCGCAAGGCATTAGCCGCGGCAATATCCGCATCGGTCTGTACGATTTTCTTCTGGGGCAGATTGCGCGTCGGCACAAGAAGTGGCAGCGGCGACGTGTAAGGAGCCGAGTTGTGCGCGATATGGATAAGGAAAAGTCTGGCAGCTTTTCGGCGCCATTTTTTTGCCAAGTTTTGTCCCCAGGACCCGAAAATCGCGATACAGCAGGCGGCAACCCGGATAGACAATATCGCAGCTCGCCAGGCTTTGCTGGTCAATGTGCATTTCCAAGTGTTAAACGCACCCATCAAACTCAGCGAGTTTACTACCTGCATGGGAACTCATGAATAAAACAAGTACAATAAAAATCCAGGATAAAGATCGTATTAAGAAATTGCTCTTTTTCCATGCCTGACATATACTTATTGCTCAACACAAAAGGAGAAAAAAATGGTCAAAGAACGTACCCTTTCGATTATCAAACCCGATGCCGTCGGCAGCAATAGTATCGGCGATATCATCGCCCGCTTTGAAAAAAATGGGCTTCAGATTGTAGCCGCCAAGATGATTCATCTGAGCAAACCTCAGGCTGAGGCCTTTTATGCCGTGCATCGCGAAAGACCCTTCTTTAAAGATCTGGTCACCTTTATGATCACTGGTCCAGTCCTTGTAATGGTGCTCGAAGGCGACAATGCGATTGTTAAAAACCGCGACATCATGGGAGCGACCGATCCCAAAAAAGCAGCCCCAGGGACCATCCGCGCTGACTTTGCCCAGTCGATCGATGCCAACGCCGTCCATGGTTCCGACAGCGGCGACAACGCTAAAATCGAGATCAATTTCTTCTTCAAACCCGAAGAGATTCTGGCCAGAACACGCTAATGCTGCTCTTCATCGACAATTTCGACTCCTTCACCTACAACCTGGTCCAAATGTTTGAGGTGCAGGGAGTCGAAACGCACGTCGTACGGCACAACGCTCTTTCTGTTGAAGAATGCCTCTCCATGAATGCCTCCTGCGTTGTCATCGGACCAGGCCCGGGGGATCCCAGCCAGTCCGGAATTTCAAAGGAGCTCCTCGCAAAGCTCGCAGGGCGAGTCCCTGTATTAGGTGTTTGCCTGGGTCATCAATGCCTTGCAGAGGTATTTGGAGGCAGGGTTATCAGAGCCCAAAAGCCGATGCATGGCAAAGTGAGCCAGATCCGGCATGATGGCAAGGGCCTATTCACAGGAGTACCGCAAGGCTTTCCTGCCACACGCTACCACTCCCTGATTGTTGAGCGCGCGAGCCTTCCAAAATCCCTTCAGATCACTGCTGAATCGGATGAGGGCGAAATCATGGGCCTGCGCCATGCCGACTATCCCAACCTGGAAAGCGTTCAGTTCCATCCCGAATCGATCCTCACTGGATCAGGAGAGATATTAATCGCTAACTTTCTTAAAAGGACATCATGAAAACAATCCTACTTTGTCTTCTTCTCTGCCCCTTTTTCCTTGGCGCCGAACAGACGCTCACTTTGATCAAACCAGATGCCGTAGCGGCAAAACATATCGGCGACATCCTGGCGCGTTATGAAAAGAGCGGTCTCACCATCGCCGCGTTAAAGATGACCTGGCTCAGCAAAGAGCAGGCCGGCGCCTTCTACGCTGTCCATAGCGATCGCTCCTTCTATGCGGAGCTGATCGAGTTTATGAATTCGGGGCCAATTGTGGCCTTGGTGCTCGATGGTCCGAATGCCGTCCAGAAAAACCGCGAACTCATCGGCGATACCGAGCCCAAAAAGTCTTCTCCTGGCACATTGAGGGCTGATTTCGGCACCTCAAAAGGCCATAACGCCGTGCATGGTTCTGATAGTCCAGAGGCTTCAAAAACCGAAATTGCCTTTTTTTTCAAACCTGAAGAAATCGTCAATAAGTAAAAATGCCTTCACAACCCCGTGTAAAGTACGGGGTTCTTTTTTTTCCGCTAACCCCTAAAATGGCCTGAAGAAAAAAGTCAAATCGCTTGTCGGAGGCTTCCCAAGTATCAGAAATTACACCATTAGAGTATGTTGAATATTTACAGAAATTCCAGCATGGAATTGATGTAAAAAAAGAAGCGCTGGCAGCAACGCTTTGCTCTTTGGATGCCCAAGCTCAACCCCGTGAGGTCACTATGAATCCTATTGATTCCCCTGCACATCAGAAATCAGAGTCAAGCATCCCTTTAGCAGAAAACCAAACCCCAAGAACAACATTGCAAAAGATCAATGAAGTTGCTGCCTTGCTGGAACCAATCGCTGATATGAGTATTCAATCCAGCAAGCAACCAAATTCTTTGCCCGCATATGTGATCAACATGCCGATCAAAGTCGACAGTGATGACGAGGGTGCCTCTTCAGATGAAGACAGCGATGACAGATTTCCTCAAGAAGCCTTTGAAAATCCCTTAGAGCATTTCCGTCTCTATCCAAAAGATGAGAATCCCACTCTGCGCGGCAGAGTGTTAGAAATCCTGACCTCTAATCCCAATAGCACCCTCCGGCCTAATTTGCCTGCCGTTTCTGTGATTAAGTTGTGCGAGAGAGAAGCGGACTCTTTGCAAAAAGGTCATCCCTCCACTATTCATCGCCTGGCCATGTGTGTGGGTTTCAACAAAATGCGTTCTTTGAGTAAACGGCGCAACAATGCCCTGAATCGTAGTCTAAACGCTACCCACGAAGAGCGTATGCCTATGGGTAAATTGGGTTTTTTATGGGATGGGGTTTGGCAACGCAAAACGGGTAAAGATTGGACTCCGACAACCTATGAGGTGGTGCGCAGTTTCTACAAGCAATTAAAGCGGCGCAATTATGAACAGGCAAAAAAATTTCGCTTCATGATCGAGCGTTCACGAGGCCATATGGTGCCATACAGAGAAATCCGCGATACGATCAAAGTTCATGAAGAGACAAAACGTCTGGTGCGCCAGATGCGCGCGGAGGATAAAACACGCGATGTGTATATCACTTTTCTTGACAGTGACATCAAGTCCTTTCATCAACACAAGGGTGCTCTTTCATGCTTTACTGTCTTCGATGAAAATTATTTGCAATATCCCTTTGCAATCTGCTCAACCGGCTACACGATCAGCGAACCGGATAATCGCATGCTCGAACTTGGTGTGCTGGCCGATATGACTGTCCGAAACGCAACTGCAAAGCATATTCGACAGGGTCCCTATTATCCGGAACCCTGCACTGCAGTCAAAGTCCCTGCCAATGCAGACACAATCCCTGAAAATTTCAGCAACCCCTTGGACAGAAACTACTCTTCACCCCAAGAGATGCCTCGCCTCATCCATGCGATTGTAAGGAACCGCAGGATCGATCCTCAGCAGGATCTCCGTTTTGATATCCGGGGCGCCATCATCACCACTACGCCCGCTCGCATGCACCGGCAATTTGTGGCCCGCCAAGCGGTTCTAAGTGGGATGATTCTATGGAGCCTCAACGATTTTAAAACCATGAGCGACATCAACCAATCGCACTTTAATGCTCGCGATTGGGCCCTGAACCTGATTTCTGCTCTGAACATCCAAAGAGGAATTACTGTCCCTGGCACTGAATGGAGCGTGAAAGATCAGAAAGTTCTCCACGATGCGGTAACCAGTTTGCTAGCGCGCCTGTTCAACGCCTTTAATCCGATTCATCTTGCTCGGCAGCAATCGCGTCAAAATGGCTCCTTTCAGACATCACTCATTGAGCTCCTCAACAGCCTTGAAATTGAACCTAAAATAGAAAGATCCCCTCCTCGCAAACCGGTTTCGCCTAGAAAAAAAGTTAATAATCAACAGCAGGAAGCGCAGCGTTGCGCTGCAATCAATCGCTTATGGCAATGGATCGATGCGATCGATACGCTGCCGGACCTCGCGAAAGCACTCGACCTCCTGCTCAATCAAGCTGGATCTTCGATTAAAGCCGAAACAATCGTTGAAGCTGCTCGTGAATGCGGGCGCAATTTAGCGGCTCTCTTTAAGCAAAAGCTGTGTCTCAATTATCCCGACCTGGTGGTGAACGCTCTGGCTGAACAGCTTGATAGCGATTTTGCAACCATCTCTGCTAACATTCCCCCGTTTTATCGCAAAATCATGGAGGGTTTCACCGTTGAAGAGGGAGCTGTGAAAACCACAAAACAGGCCATTGCCGCACTGCCAGAATTTTATGGAGTTACTTCTTTGCACATTGCCGCTCTGGCAGGAAATCTTGCTTTTGTGAACTGGCTTACTCGCGAAAGGTGGGATCTCTGTAGAAGTCAGGATATTTATCATCTATATCCCTTAGATTATGGCTTAGCGCACTGCAAAAATGAAGGGACCAATCTTGCCCTGCTGTCCATGTTGTGGACCCCCATGGATGCCCAATCTTTAAAGTATTTTTCACAAGCCATCATGGATGCATTGGATGATAATTCGGATAGATTAAATGCCCTCGATCTTCTCCTTCAAAATAAAGGCACTGAAGTGATTCAAATCCAGCATCCAGAACTCGACCTGCTAATTCAAGCCGTGATGTCAAGATATGAAAACTTAGCTGAGCGCCTTTTTCAATGCAGTGGCTATCCCAAGGAACTGTGCGAAGCTACACATAATGCTTCCGGGCTTTTCATTGAAGCAGTAAAACTTGGATACGATCAACTCGCGGAGAAGCTCAGCGAGTATGCCGATGTTGAGAGCACAGTCTACGATGAAATGCTCGATGACGCACCCGACATTAACGAAAAATTGCTTCCGTGGGGACGCCTGTTTGGGATTCTCGAAGATATTCGTTCTGAACTTGGTGAAAGTGACCAGATGCTTTTTGACAGCAACCTGGGAAACTACTCAGACATCGACCAAGAACCCTCGGAAGAAGAGCAAGAAGAGTACGATGAGGTGGAAGAGGTCCTAGCGGCAGGTTTAAAACCGGCAGCTGCCCCTTATGATGAATATGCGCCACCTTTTAGTCCGAGCCATCTGGATGATTCCTGAGCACTGTGAATACCGCTATTGCATTGCCGGCTCCTGCCAGCGGCCATGCGCCTTGAGCAGCTCAACGAGGCGGTCGTCTGCTTGTGAAAAAGGGATATCCTTTTCGACGCAGGTTTTGCCGACATAGAGGTCGATCATGCCGGGCTTAGAGCCGACGTAGCCAAAATCAGCGTCTGACATTTCCCCTGGGCCGTTGACGATGCAGCCCATGATGGCGATCTTGACGCCTGGAAGGTGGGCCGTGCGGGCGCTGATGCGCTTGGTCACATCCTGGAGGTTGAAGAGAGTGCGGCCGCAGCTTGGGCAGGAGATGAAATCGGTCTTAAAAGTTCGCATGCGGGCAGCCTGCAAGATATTAAAGGAGAAGTTGCGCAGGAAGTCGATTGCATGCGGCGATTCGATGCAGAGGCCATCTCCGAGGCCATCACAGAGGAGAGCACCGCTTTCAGCGGATGCCTGGATGACCAGGTCCTCTTGAGACAGCGGATAGGCGTAGTTGAGAATGACGGGAGCGGCGATGTTCTGCTGATGCATCCATTCAAAGAAGCGGCGCGCGTAGTGGACGCGATTATCGCTGGTCTTAAGGAAAATGAGGGCGGGTTTGACTTGAAGAAGCAGATCCCACTCTTTAGGAGATTCATCCTCGATCGTCACAGCAATGGGAGCGTCGCCTTTGCCCAGCTTCACAGTGAAACGCTCGACTTGGGCGCGCTGGCGTGCCTCTTCAAATGCCGTTTTGAGCGGGAGAATGCGCGTCGTCCCGTCAACGGCAAAGGAAGAAAAGGAGCCGATGCCGATGTCGCGAAAGCGGGAAAGGATTTTTTGATGAGATTCTTGTGGAGGTTCAAGAAGCAATAGAGCGTCGGCGCTTGAAACCGTGAGCTTGGGAGCCTCTGCAGAGCCTTTACAGCCTACGAG
>JAJFUZ010000078.1 GCA_021372155.1 Parachlamydia sp.
ATTTTTCCAGCGGGAACTGCTGCTTTTACTAGATAAATTTATTAATTTTTAGTTATACTAATTTCGCTATGTTAGTTTTAGGGATAGAAAGCACCTGCGATGAAACGGGTTGCGCCATTGTCCGGGATGGCAAAGAGATTCTGTCCAATGTCGTCTCTTCCCAGATCGATCTTCATGAGCAATATGGCGGTGTCGTGCCTGAGCTTGCCTGCCGACGCCATATCGACATCATGATTCCTGTCATGCGGCAGGCGATGGAGGAGGCGAATGCAGACTGGTCCGATATCGATCTCATCGCTGTGGCGCATGCCCCAGGGCTGATCGGCGCCCTTTTGATTGGCCTGCAAACTGCCAAAGCGCTGGCCATTGCCTTGCAGAAGCCCTTTATCGGCGTCAACCATATCGAGGCGCATCTCTACGCAGCTCTAATGTCGCATGAGACCCCTGTCGCTTTTCCCGCGCTTGGCGTCATCCTCTCCGGCGGACATACCTCCCTGGTCAGGATGGAGAATGTCGGCCGCTATGTGCGCATCGGTCAGACAGCTGACGACGCTGTGGGCGAAGCCTTCGATAAAGTTGCTAAACTGCTGGGGCTGCCCTATCCTGGAGGCCCGCAGGTTGAGACTCTGGCCTTGAAAGGCGATCCAGACCGTTTCGCTCTTCGCGCTGGTCAGGTCAAAGGTCGGCCTTTTGACTTCTCTTTCAGCGGCCTGAAAACAGGGGTCCTCTATGCCCTGAAGGGACAGAATGGTAAGTCTGATACTGGACTGTCAGAGCAGGAAAGATGCGATCTGGCGGCCTCTTTTCAGAAAACGGCCCTGCAAGACATTTTGCGCAAGACTCTCGAAGCCGCCCGGCAGCAGGACTGCCGCAGCGTCGTCTTTGGCGGCGGAGTGACCAGTAATCAAGCTCTCCGAAGACTTTTCCAGGAAAATGCCGGCGAACTGGCTCTATATTGGCCCTCGACGGGTTTAAGCCTCGACAATGCCGCCATGATTGCAGGCCTGGGCTATCATCTCTATCAAAACCGTGGAAAGGGAGATCCTCTCGATCTGGATGCCATTACTCGTATAAAGATAAATTAATAAAATATTTATAAAATATTTGTTAATTTATTGTAATATAACATTTATTTTATATGGAGATATTATGTCGGCTGTAAGTAATGTAAATTTTGCAACTAACTGGGATTTCCCTGCTGTAAGTCGGAGGGAAGAAAGCGATGTGCAATGTTGCGCGCACCGCTCTATCCGCAATAGCCGGTACAGCTCTTCACACACATTTCGATGCACTGATAATGTTTCTTTTATTGAAGCTTATCCCATCACCACGCTCTTTTTGACAGTGATGACTGGGGGACTGGCTATTTTCCCGCTGGTTTTCATGCGAACTGACGTTGTTGAACGCTGCAATTTTCATGGACACGACATCCGCCAGGAAAGAGTCCCCTTTATGCAGCAGCATCCGCTGACCTCTCTCTTTCTCATTGCCGTGACAGGCGGCCTGGCCCTGCTTTTCCTTCCTTTTGCAACCTGTACGCTTAACCGGTGCCAGCAAGGCCACCTGATGAAGCATGTGCAGAAGGTGCCCTTTGTCATCGAGTATCCTATCACCTCGATCTTTATGGCCTGTCTGTCCGGTGGGATCGCAATCATCCCTCTCATCTTTATGACTGCGACGCGCTCTTTTTCTTGAGCATTAAAGGCGGAATTGGTATTATGATTCCTTAAATTTAAGCCTTTATTGGAGAAAACATGGCTAGCAAACGTGAACAAATTAAAATGAAAAGCGAAGAGAGCGAGCACTACTACTATACCGTGAAAAACAAAACCTCGACTCCCAACCGCATTGAACTGAAAAAATACGATCCTACTCTGCGCAAGCGCGTCAAATACAAAGAGACAAAATAATTTTTTGCGGCATCGCGCATGAATACTGCGGATGCTGCAAAAATCTCCTATGTTTGAACTTTCCATAGCGTTCAAATACCTGACGCCGCGCTGGCGTCAACTCTCAGTCTCCATCATCAGTCTGATTTCCATTCTTGTTATCGCCCTTGTGGTTTGGCTGATTGTCGTCTTTTTCTCGGTTACCTATGGGCTGGAGCGCAACTGGATCGACAGGCTCATCGCTTTGACGGCTCCTGTCAGAATCCTTCCCACCGACAGCTACTATACCTCTTACTATTACCACGTCGACAGCATCAGTTCGGCTTCAGGATATGCCCACAAATCGATCGGTGAAAAGCGCCAGGCTGGAAAGAGCGACCCTTATGATTCCTATCAGGATGAAGAGTTACCCGTGATCTGGGCAAAGCCTGATCTGGATGCAGAGGGAAACCTGCGCGATCCTGTCAGAGCGTTGTTTGCAGCAATCGACCAGATCCGCGATGTGCCTGGATTGAAGGCCAGCGATTATGAGATGACCATGGCCAATCTGCGCCTGCAGCTGCTGCGGCAAGAGGGAGGGTCCACTCAGCAGGCCTCCCTTTCCCAGGCGACCTATCTGGGCTCTTTCGATCCTGAAAATGATGCCCTGCAAGGGGCGCTTTTACCGGTTACCCAGGACGATCTGAACCACCTGCTGTCTTTAAGCGGGCTGGATACGCGAGAAGAACAGGCTGGGATTGTTCCTCAGGATCTCTTTCAGGAGCGTTTGCAGCGCTTTTTCTCCCATGTGACCATTCAAGCTCTTGCTCCGACGGAAAAGAACTGGGTTTTGCCGCGTAACTTGCTGCCCCAGGAGGCTCTTTGGAAGGCCTGCGCCCTGTTTAAAGGGGAGCGGCTCGTGCGGATTTTGATTCCGCTGCAAAGCAAATGGTTTGAGCAGCTCGCTTCAGAGCCTGTCGAGCAGGGCTATCGGCTCGTCAAGGGAAAGCTTGCGATTCATGAAGGTGCTCTAACGTTTGAATCGCTGCCAGTTGAAGCGCAGATTCCGCTGTCGCTCATGGGACAGCTGGTTTTTGAAGCTACGCTCGATTCCCAGTCTATTGAGAAGGCTTCGCGCCCAAGAGATTTGCGCTTCGATGTCCATTTTGATCTTCAAGGAAGTGCGATCAGGGGTCAGATTCCTTACGGCAATCTGACGATCCAGCGTGCTGAGGTCAAAAGCGGAGAGTCGAATGCTTTGTGGATTACGCGTGAAAAGGGGATGTACGAGCTTCCAAAAGAGCCCTTGCTTGGCTCTGGAATTCTGCTTCCCAGAGGTTTCAAGGACGCGGGTGTTCTTGTTGGAGACAGCGGTGGTCTGATCTATGCTCTTCCGACAGCCAGCGGCCTTCAGGAGCAGCGTCTGCCAGTATTTGTAGCGGGATTTTACGATCCTGGGATCATCCCCATCGGTGGCAAATTTGTGATTGCAGATAAATCCGTGACCAGCCTGATCCGCTCAGCCTATAACCAGGATGACCTTGTCCAGGGCAATGGGGTCAATGTGCGCTTCAAAGATTTATCTCAGGCGGACCATGTCAAGGATGAGCTGGAAAAGGCTTTTCAGAAGGCTGGGATCGCCCGATACTGGAAGGTAGAAACCTACCGCGAATATGACTTTACCAAAGATGTGATCCAGCAGCTGAAAAGCGAAAAGAATCTCTTCACTCTGCTTGCGACGATCATCATCGTGGTGGCCTGCTCCAACATCATCTCCATGCTGATCATCCTGGTCAATGACAAGAAACTGGAAATCGGCATCCTGCGCTCCATGGGAGCGACTTCGGGAAGTATCGCCCTTATCTTTGGCACCTGCGGCGTCGTGATGGGCGTGATGGGCAGCGCGATCGGCATCCTGGCGGCCATCTTTACCTTGCGCCATCTGCAGCTGCTTGTCGACGCGATCAGCCACGTCCAGGGACATGACCTCTTCAATCCCATTTACTATGGGGAGACGCTGCCCAGCCAACTCAGCTGGGAGGCAATCGGCTTTGTGATCGTGACAACAGCGTTTATTTCTCTTGTTTCCGGTCTGGTGCCAGCCATCAAAGCCAGCATGATGCGCCCTTCAGCAATTCTAAAGGCTGAGTAACATGAAGTACATGTACAAAACCATCCTGCAGGCAAAAAAGATCTACAAGAGCTACCGGATCCCGCAGCAGGTCAACGTGCTGCAAGGAGTCGACATCACGATTCTCCAGGGAGAGGCTGTTGCAATTACCGGACGTTCCGGCCAGGGCAAAAGCACCCTTCTGCATGTCCTGGGGACACTGGACCGCCCTTGCCAGGGAACTCTGGAGATCGCCGGACAAGCGGTGACGCGGATGAGCGTCAGCTCGATCCGCAACCGCCACATCGCCTTTGTCTTCCAGTCTTTCCATCTGCTCGATGACTACACGGCGATTGAAAATATCCTGATGCCTGCCCGCATCGCGCGCGAATCAATCAGCAGGGGAAGCCCCGCCTATCGAAGAGGTCTGGAACTTCTCGACAAAGTTAGCCTGTCCGATCGCGCCCACCAGACGACCAAGCTCCTGTCGGGTGGAGAGAAGCAGCGCGTCGCCATCGCCCGCGCCCTCTGCAACCATCCCGACATCATCTTTGCCGATGAGCCGTCGGGGAATCTCGATCGCCTGACTTCCCGCTCCATCCACGACCTTCTTCTGAACTATGTCAAAGAGGAGGGCAAGACGCTCGTTGTTGTGACGCATGATCTCGAGCTGGCCTCCCGCTGCGACCGCCGTTTTTCCTTAGAAAATGGCATTCTCAGCCTGCCAGAATGACTCCGCATCTCCTCCCTTACGGTTTTGTTGACTTCCCCTCATCAAAATTAGCCCTGTTTTTCTTGATAAAGTTGGGCATATAGGGATTGGCGTGTATCTCAAGATCCATCTGCTTTTCCGGATGGTAAGGAATGAGTTCCAGATTATGGAACTTCCACAAAATACAATCGGTCCATTTGCAGATCGCCGCCCAACCTCTGAAGGTAGGATTTAGCAGGATGAGTTTATAGGCGATTTCGCTGAGCTGATCGCGCAGCTGGTCTTGATCTTTTCCATCCCAGCGAAGGACTTCTTTAACTATCCTGGCAGTATCTCGGAACACGGCGTCCTGCTGCTCCTTTGTGCAGGAATGCAGGATCATGACCTGCGATTTTTTGCGTGGAATCATTTTGTTTCCATGATACAGCCCACAATCTTCGCTCATCAGGTCAATCACTTTTGAGGTGAGTTGATAGGGTTCATCTTCATACACCCATGTCAGATAACCGGTCATGGCGCGCCAGACACCTTCGATCTTGAGAACGTTCACGAGAAGAATGAATGCCGACTTTGTATTATCGCTTTCTCCTGGTAAAAGAGGTCGTTTTAACGTAGCAGCAGAGGGATAAGCGGTATTGATTTGATAGAAGCCTTTGGTAAGATCAGGAAAGGGCACTTGAACTTCGCCGGTTGTGACGTTACCTTGATAGCCTTTTATCGCCTGCTGTACAGCTTCTTTATTTGGAATGATTTGTTCAGCGGAAACATTCATGGCTTTTTGAATATCCTCACGATTAAATACTCTCACAAAAAAACGGCTATTTTCATCTCCCCACCCCTTACATAAGCCCTTGCGCGTATCGGATCCTTGCTCCTTGATGATTTGCCTAAGCCGACTTTGAATATTGCTTAGAATCTGATTGCCGTAAGCCTGATAATGTGAATCTACAAGATTGGTGTTGAAGTAAGTATCCTTTCCATCTTGATCGAGCCATTGGCCAAATTGTTCAGAACGGAGAGCGCCCTGTTTTACCGCCAAGGCGCTGCGTTCTTTCGCCAGCTTTTCCAACAGATTTTTCCAGATCGTCGGCACCTCTTCCGGAGATTTCACACAGTCTTTGAGGGCTTTTGTTGCCTCATAAACGATCCTCCCGGATTCTTTGTTAAAAAGAGCCTGTTTATTGCCATGCATTTCTTTAATGTAGCCCGATAAGCAGCGCGCTGGGTTAAATACGGCTTCTTCTCTCTGCCTCCTGCTGGCATCATCGGTTATTCCTACAGCTGGTTCCATTATATTCCTTTATTTATAAGATTGATTTGCTTATAATATCATTAAATCGATAAATATTCAACTAATGAGTGTATGATCCTTTCGTGCATCAGCCCAAGTTTTGGCCGTTTTGAAGAGCCCGTACTTACCACGCAAGATTATTTTGCCCTGGCGCTCTCCAAAAAGGCGCTTCAGGAAAAACCTGCACTCGCAAAGAGACTACGCGAAATAAAAAGGCAACACACGACAGCAATGGCAGCAAAAGTTGTCTGGGCCACGACCATCGTGCTTCCCATATTCTATTTCCTTGGAACTTTGATCTTCAAACCCACATTCTCGCATCAAAAGACTAGAGACCTGTTGGCCCTTAAAAAATCTGTGGGGGAGTTTGGAGAGATTTTAGAGATTGTCGGCTGCAAAAAAGAGCGGGAAGAGGAAAAAAGAACCCATTTACCCAAGTATAATTGGGTTGTTTATGATATTCGCCAGGATGCTTTATATGAATTTATGCGCTCTTATGAAAATCAAAAAGTCTTCCTTCAGGCTATCTTTAAGACTACAGAGAGCATGCTCAAACACTTTAAGGCTCATTTTGCAGTCGATGGCTACAAATGGTTGCAGAATCCCGAGAATGCCGAAAGCGATAAAGATCTTGCCATCAATTATGCCTATTTTATTCGACGAATCCATGAACATTCCCATCCTCAGAGAGGGAACAAGGGAATACGTTATCTGAAGGGCGATGAAGCCTTTCATCAAGGCTGGGACTACCTCACCTCTCGAAAGGAGAGGATGATGCAGCTTTGTAACAGGATGCAGAGGCGATAGTAAATCAGTTTCATCATGAAAACTTGCGATGCTTCCTTAAAGTGGCATTGTGCTTAAGAAGTTGCCATTCACCAGATGACCCTTTTTCAGCTGCTGGCAGAGTGCCATCTGCCGCCAAAATGCCCGCTTTGTCCACATCGAAATAGCGCTTAAGATAAGACAAATAATGCGAGTCAAGCATGTTGAGGGCTTTTTTCGATTCTTCTTCTGTTAAACTTAAAGCTTCGAATATGCGCAAGGCGGCCTCATGGGTTTTACCCCCTGATTTAAGCTGCTTGATGGCATAGCGATGGAGGTTTCGCTAAAAGGGCTTTTCCTGGCAGCCGACTTGAGTGGGTGCGCCAGGGGGTGGAGGGAGTTTTTCCAGAGCCATTTTGGTGATGAGGTTTAACAATTTAACGAAGATATGATAGCGGTAAAACCAGGAAAACGTTTCGATATACCCAACCTGATTGTCTTCGTTGATCCCTTCGAGGTCGCGGTATGCGAAGCCTTTCAGGATATAGTCCTGATCTAAAACGACACATAGATTTTGTCCATGTGGAGAAAAAGAGAGCCCTTCTTTAAAAGCGAAAGTTTCGATCGCTTTTAAATACCCGTCAATCAAGTAGGTTTGAAGGAATTCCAAAGGAGTCTTTACAAGCCCTTTTTTGATGGCCGCCTCCATCATCTTAAAAATGAGCGGCAAGCTCTTTTCAGGGCCTTTTAGACCTTCAACAGACATGAGAGCAGAAAAGCTCACGATCCGGCACTGATTTTTCAAAAGCTCTTCTGGAAATTCCCGAACAACGATTCCCGAACTGATCGGCTTGGCCTTAAGTGAGACATTTTCAGAGGGGTACTGGCCAGTTTTCTTTAAAGCCAATCCAAAGCTCTCTCTGAAAATGAGCAGATTCTCTTTGGATTCCATTTTATCTAGGCGGATTTGGTTTGAAACGCTTCTTTGGACATCTTCAGGAGGTAAGAGCCGCCTTGTATCATAAGGAGCGCTGGTCACGCCCAGTTTCACAATGAAGGGAAGGCTTTGAGGATTCGATAGATTGCGGAGCGCAAGCGATCGGTAAGAAGATGTCGGAGTGGCCATGAATTCTGAATCGGCCGGTTTGACAAAAGGAATGGAGGCGTCATGCAAGGGGCGGTAATGCTCGTAGGCTTCCGGGTGGACAAAAAGGCGGTAGGCCACAACTTCGTTTTGCTCATTTTTCACTTCAAATTCGCGTAAAGAGGGAGTTGATTCTGTCGTCAAAAGATCGATCTTATCTTTCGGGATTTGAAAATAACCGATCTTCATTTGAATCCCGCTTTCTGGATTAAAAGCAGGATTTAATTTGGAGGCGAAAGTGCCTGTCAGGAAATGGAGGCCGCTGCCCTCTTCGTCAACTCCCCGAATATGAAGCTTTTGCTCGGTTAGTAAATGCTCGATCAATAAAGGAAACTCCTGCAGCCATTCTCTATTGAATGGTTCGATTTTGACTTCCCCATATTTGCTCTCATAGAACGCACTTTTTTTTATCTCAGCCAAGGCTTCTTTTTTGGAAACGCCTCTGGAATGCATCTCGACAGCTTGTCTAAGAGGAATCCCCTCCCAAGCCAAGAGGATCGAGGCTTGTTCTTTTTTGATATCGCCTCTTGCAACCGCTTTATCGATCGACTCTTGGGTGATCTTTTGATTGAGTAGCTTCTCCAATTCATCATCCGCTGGCAAAGAGCAGCAGATTTTCAATAGATCGGGATCCTCCCACCATTCATCGCCGGTTTTTGAAGCGGCAAGGTGCATTTTTCCGTTCACATCCCTGTATTCAAGGCGATAGCTCCGTATCGTGTCATCCTTTTTTACAGCTTCGATAAGGGAAGGCCGGTAAAGGATATTTTCCTTAAATCCCAGGATCAGGTCCATGAGAGGAGGACAGGCTTCTACTCCTCTTGGCGCGCGCGCCAATACACGATACAGAGTTGTTTCAAGAGAGACTTCCAGATCGATGAGCTCGGCAGTTGACCCTCTCTGGCGGGCAGGATCGAGTACGCGTGCTTTTAAGTCTTCGACGGTAGAAAAGCGTCCGTCGTAGAGATAATTGTCATACCGGCTCGGATATCCGATGCTTGTTTGAAATTGATCAGCAGGCAGACGCCTTCATCATGGACAAGCCTGTTCGGCAACTTCAACTGATGAAAGGTGTAAAAGTTTTTGAGATGCCATTTGATGCGATCGACGTTTAATAGGATGTGGGAAATTTTAAGTTTCTCGCTCGCGGTGCTTTTGCCAGACGCGGTATTGCCTCTGACAACATATGACACAGGTGTTGAAGTTGCGGTATTGCCAATTTCTGCTCTGTTTTTTGCCAGGATCGCTTGCTGGGCTTTGACTCTTTCGGGAATCCAGTTGTCAGGATTTTTTAAAAACTCGCGGTTTTTCACTTTATCGGGATCGACTGTTTTCGTGTAGGCTTCGCAAGTGGTCATATGGGGGTAAGAAAGGAACAGAATTTCAGTCCTCAAACCATATGTCGATTGTAAATGGCTAAAGCGGGCCGGGTCTTCGCTGAGTTTCTCTAAAACCTGATCGACGAGTTTGCAAATTAACAGGTAGCGCCTTGCATTAGCGGGTGTGATTCGCGTCTCTTCAACGCGGATCTTTTTTTCCAAAACAGCGATCACCTCTCTTTCTTCTTCGGGTAGCGATTTCGCAGAACTGTTAGCGAAATAAAGATAAATTCTGTCTTTGATGGCCTGCTCTTCCGATGAGAGTTTTTCCTGGCTTTGCTGTTTTCCAGGCAAAGCCTGCTTGCCGATATAGGGCATGACAGCTTCGTCAATTGCGACTTCATTCAATCTCTGACTTTGCTGCAGGCGTTGGATTTGCGATTTAAATTTGGCGAGCAATGCTAGAGCTGTATTGGAAGGTTCTACTTGTTAAGCATCTCTGCCACTTGGCCCTTAGCCAGAGGGCAAAAATCAAAGGTTTTTAAATTTTGGCTGTATTCGTATAAGATGCGGTGAGGCGTTTTGCCGCTGGAAAAAGTGACGTCAAGACCAGCTCCAAAGTGAATCAAAAGATAGATAGCCTCCCAATAATAGCGCAGCTTGTCCCCTTCTGGCTTTTGTGCGATAAAATCAAAAAGGTACTCTAGTGGCGGTCTGCGATGGATATCGGGAGCTTTTAAGTTCGCTTCAGCTTCGCAAAGAACTAGAAGTTGTCCCAGGCGGCTTTTTTGTTTTTCAGGAGTCTCACAATCATGGGCGTAGGAGCAGGCAAAAGCCACTAATGGCGGATGCTGTCGATCAATCGGGTGGTTGGCGATTTCGGCGTTCAAATGAATCAGAGCCTTTAATCCTTCCAGGTAGCCGTAGCGGAGGCAAAAGTAAACAGGAGCCAAATAGTCTACGCCCTGCGTTTTGTTGGAAAGAAAACAGCCAAAGATTTTTTCTCTGTGTTTGTTGACGAATTGAAGAAATGCTTCCTCAGAATCACAGTGTAAATATCTTTCCGGATAAATCGAATTCCAAACAGACGAAGCTTCAGCTGATACATTTTTTAAGGGCTTTGGAGTGGTTTGTTTTCCGGCAAGGGCTTCATTGACTCTGTCATAATCACGCCCCTTGCCTAAAGCTTCAAACAACTTGCTCATGCCCTTCATTTGATTCAGCATCCACTCATTTCGCGGAACGCCGATTTTGACATCGAGTTCACCCATTTGAAGGTTATTCAAGGAGCCTAGTGGTTTTTTCAATAAAGGGGCTAAAAATTCCCAGGGTTTTCCCCCATTTGCCATAGGCTCTTCAAGATTTGCACCGAAGTGAATAAGATGATAGACGACTGCCCAATAGCTGTTTTTAACGGCATCACGAGGCTTTTCTTTGCAAAAGTAAGCAAGCGGGGTGTTCCCGTCGCTGTCTTTAGCGTTTGGATCAGCTCCAAGCGCCAAAAGTAACATGACGCACAGAAAATCTGCGCGCTCATAAGGCTTGTCAGGATCTGTGGCACTTCGCCACATGGATGCACAGGCCTTGGCAACATAGGGTGCACTTTTTATATCGGCGCCTAGTCCAATTAATTTCTGCAAAGCGTTAGGGTAGGACTGCGTGACGCAATAGTTTAGGCAAACTTCTCGTCGCATATCCTTTTCTTCGCTGTTCTCAAACCAATAATCGACAAAATCCTCATCGGACCCACAGCGGATGGCGACTTCTAATTCCAGCCTTTGCCTGTCAGTCAGCAACCCTAGTGGTTTTGTCAATAAAGGGATTAACACTTCCCAAGGTTTGGTACCGTTTGTCAGGGGCATTTCAAGGTATGCGCCTTTTTGAATAAGTCGGTAGATAATTTCCCAGTAGGTATTGATATTGGCGTCGGTGAGTTGGTTTTTACACAGCAGTTCAAGAGGGGTCATCCTGTTTATCTTTCGCGTTTGGGTCCGCACCGCTGCTTAACAGCAAACATAACACCCGTAAATCCGGCCGCTGTTCGGGATGATCCGGAGCTTGTCCGCTCTGCCACATGGACGCGCAGGCTTTTGCCACTAAGGATTCTCTTTTGATGTCAGCCTCAAGCTCAACCAATTTCTTTAAGGCTTCGGGATACGAATGATGAATGCAAAAATCCAGAGGCTGGCTGAGCGAGGCGTTGCTGTTTGTCATCGGCCAATCAAAAATCTTTTTTCCGTAGTACTCAATATAGCCGATAACATCCTGCTCACTTTGGCATATCAAATATCCCTTACATAAATTCGCGACACCATACAATCTTGGCATGATTGGTAAATAAGAGATCGGATTAAAAATTGGTAACATTCTCGAATATCCATTAAAAGTATAAAAAGATTTAAATAATAATGCTTTTATCAATTATCTACAATATGATTAATGCCTTTCATTCTTCGGTTTAGGCAAAAAAGCATCTTGACACAAAGCCTTCCGATTCACAAGATGCGGATCGTATGATCCAAGTTTTTAAACGAGATAACCTGCTGTTTGGCATCACGGCATTTGGGCTTCTGGCTGGATTGATTCTGTCGGTAGTCTCCTGGCTGCGCCTATGCTCGGGAGCCTGTGCCGAAAGCCACAACTGGCATTTTTTCGGCTGGCCCTTTGAGACGCTGGGCCTGCTCTTCTTTATTCCTGTGAATCTTCTGTTCTGGATTGCGAAATTCCGCCCTTCTGCCAGAGCCTTTCTTTCAACAGGAATCGGCCTGATGGTCGCAGGGGCAGTCGGTGCTGAAATCCACTTCATTCTCGTCCAGAAATATGAGATCGGCGCCTGGTGTCCCGTTTGCTTGTCCATTGCGGCAAGTGTGGGCGTAGCAGCCATCGGATTTGCGATCAAATACCTGGATGAAATTGCACATCACGAACGAGGTAACTATATGACAAGCTTATTGAAAGGGTATGCAGGATTGTCTGTCTGCGCGCTTGGCTTTCTCCTGTCGCTGATCGGCGTTGTCAAAACGGACCCGCTGGCCGCTGTCGAGGCGACGATTAAGGAGAGTCTTGTCTTTGGGGAGAAGGAGAGCCACATCGAGGTGTATATCTTTACCGATTGGGCCTGCCCAGCCTGCAGGGCGTTGGAGGCATCAATTGATACCCTGGCGCCAGCGATCATGCAGAAGGCGCGCCTTACCTTTGTCGACCTCGCTGTCCATACGCAGACACTGAATTATTCCCCCTACAATGTCTCTTTCATGATCCATAACAAGGCTGAGTATTTCAAGTTGCGCGATGACCTGACCAAGCTGTCGCTGAAGACGGGTACTCCCAAAGATGAGCAAATCGAAAAGATCGCCAAGAGCAACCACACCCAGTATGAACAGCTCAACTTTTCGGACATCGCTTTGAGCCAGAAATACTTCAAGCAGCTCAGCAAGCAGTTTGGCGTCAATCAAACCCCGACTGCCATTGTCCTCAATCGAGAGACGCGGAAAGGCAAGAAGCTGATAGGTGTGGATGAAATTAGCGAGGCCAATGTGCTGAAGGCCATCGCATCGTTGAGCAAGTGATGTACCGCACCATCCTCGACACGATCGGCCATACGCCCCTGGTGAGGCTGCAGGCGCTTTGTCCCAATCCCCTCGTGACTCTGCTGCTCAAGATCGAATCCATGAATCCAGGAGGCAGTGTCAAAGACCGCATGGTGCTTCATATCATCGATGAGGCGGAAAAGCGGGGATTGCTGAAGCCCGGGGGCACCATCATTGAAAACACATCGGGCAATACCGGCGCTGCTGTTGCAATGATCGCTGCCATCCGGGGCTACAAGGCCATCCTCACCATGCCCGACAAGGTCAGCCAGGAGAAACAAAATTCCCTCAAGGCCTTTGGAGCAAAGATTGTGATTGCCCCAACGGCGGCGGCGCCTGATTCTCCTGAGCACTATGTCAGTTTGGCCAAGAAACTTGCCGAGGAGACACCCAACAGCTTTCGCATCGACCAGTATGAGAACCTCAAAAACCCCGAGGCGCATTATCTGACGACCGGCCCCGAAATCTGGGAGCAGACGCAAGGTCAGGTTGACTATTTTGTAGCCAGTGCCAGCACGGGAGGAACGATCAGCGGTGTGGGGAAATATCTGAAGGAGAGAAAGCAATGATGCTCGAAATTGAAAAAATCAATGTATATTATGGCGCAATCCATGCTTTGACAGATATTAGTTACAACGTCAAAGAAGGAGAAATTGTCGCCCTAATTGGCGCAAACGGCGCAGGCAAAAGTACGTCGCTGAAAACACTTTCTGGGATTCTGCACCCTATGAATGGCAGTATTCGTTTCCTGGAAGAAGAAATTTCCACCAAAGCAGCGGAAGACATCGTCAGCAAAGGCATCATCCACGTTCCGGAAGGCCGTAAAATATTCGCGCCGCTTACAGTAATGGAAAACCTGGAAATGGGCGCCTATCTGCAGAATGATAAAGATCAGATCGCCTGTGATATCCGCGGTGTTTTTGAACGATTTCCGCGCCTGAAAGAACGCCAAAATC